>DJYC01000061.1:26522-54232 GCA_002448445.1 Treponema sp. UBA6988 | reverse complement strand
GTGTCGCGGAATAGGAAATTAAACTCGCTGCGCTCGTTCCGCTCCAATGCGAGTTTCCAGCCGTATTTGCCTTCCGCTGCACACAAAATTGATTTCCAGTCTTTAGCATAGGAAAAATAAAAGAAGCTGGTCTTCATTGTGTTTTTTTGGTTACATGTCACAATATTTTATGGAAGTTGATTTCCGTGTGAAGGAGAAGCGCTATGAATAGGAGAATATGCATTTTGTTTTTGCTGCTGGCAATTTTTTGCGGACAGGGGTTTTGTAAGGAAGACAAGGGGCCTGTTCCCATGCATCAGAATTTTCCGGCAAGAAGATTTGAAAATTTCCGCGGAAGAAGAAAACCCTTGAGAAAGGAAAGCTGCCGCCTTATAAGAATAAACGTAATTCCTGTTACGGAAGACGGAAAGGAATTTGTTGCGGTTGAACTTTTTTTTACACAAAGCATAGACCCGCGTTCAGTTCACAATAAGAATATTCTTGTAAATTCTACAGCTCTTAGCCCAAGGCATAAAATATTGTTCAACAAGTCGGCTACATGTATGCGCATTGTTTTGGAAAGGGATGATTTCTTTTCGCTTAGCGTGGACGGAATCCGTTCCTACAATGCAAGCCCTGTTCCAAAAGCCCAGATTGAATCTATGGAATGTGGCCACAAGTATTTTTTTGACAAGGAAGAAAAGCTATGGAAAAAGTTTTAATTGTAGAAGACGATGAGGGCATAAGCGACTTTGTAAAGCTTGAGCTTGAGCATGAAGGATATTCAACCTGCCTGGCAAGTACCGGTCGCATGGCTCTGGAAGTTTTTGTAGCAGAAAAACCGGACCTTATTCTCTTGGACATAATGCTTCCCGAACTTAGCGGGCTTGAAGTTTTGCGTAGAATCAGAAAGGAATCCAATGTTCCTGTTATAATTTTAACTGCACGCGGAGAAACTTACGACAAGGTTAACGGTCTTAATGCCGGGGCTGACGACTATCTTGCAAAGCCCTTTAGCATAGAAGAACTGCTTGCCAGAATGAGCGCTGTCCTAAGAAGGAGTTCTGCTCCAGCCGCTGCATCTTTGGGCAGCCTAAAGATTCGTGGCCTTGAACTTTCGCCTGAAAGCATGAGTGCAAGTCTTAACGGAAGTCCAATCGAATTTTCCAAGACCGAGTTTTTGATGCTAAAGAATTTTATGGAGCACAAGGGGCAGGTCTTGAGCCGAGACAGCATAATAACAGCCGTCTGGGGAGAAAATCATTTTATAGACGAAAACAACGTGGATGTCTATGTGGGCTACCTTCGCGCAAAAATTGATCAGGTTGCAAAAGAGGAATACATAAAGACTGTGCGTGGTGCTGGCTACATGATGGTGGAGGAAGGCAAAAAATGAGTTTTGGCCTTGCCGTAAGAAAAAAAGCTCCATCCGTAACATTTACGCTTGCGCTAAGATTTTCTCTTGTGCTTGCACTTGCAGTTCTTTCGCTTGCGGTTTTGTTTACATTTGCCCTTAAACGCTACATTTACAATTCGCAAAGCCGTGAGCTAAAAGATTCTGCGGAGGAACTTGCACTTGCCCTAAAGACCAATGCCCAGCCTGAACAAAAAGAAAAAATTCCCTACTATATAACTTATGCCGTTTACCAAAAAGAAAGCCAGGAAATTTTGGAAACAAACGATCCCTTTCTTCCTCTTTTGGAAGCAACAAAGGGAAAGACAAAAAAATTCATAAGCAAGAATTATTTTATAGACGGTGACCTTAGGATTTTATATTTTGCAATGGAAGAAGAAAGTGATGAATACGGAAGCCTTGTAATTCAGACTGCGCTGAACCTGGACACTGATTCTTCCAGCCTGTTCTTGCGGGGAATACCTGTAATTGTTTTGCTTGCATTTTTGCCTGTTCTGTTTGTCTCTTTTTTGACGGCACTTCTTATTGCCAAGAGAAGTCTTGCTCCTGTGGTAAAGATGACCGAGGCCGCAAAAAAAATTAGCAGTACAAACTTGGGTGAACTTTTGCCTGTAAAACAAAAGGACTCTTCTGCAGAAAATATTTCCACTGGAAATTTGGATGAACTGGACAAGCTTGCCGTAACATTCAACGATTTGTTTGTAAGGCTAAAAAAAGATTTTGACCGTGAGCGCGGTTTTACCAGTGATGTTTCGCACGAGCTAAAGACACCGCTTGCCGTAATCTTGGGGCAGGCAAACCTTCTGCTCCGCTGGGGAAAGGACGACAAGGCCCAGCTGGAAAAATCCCTGGGAATAATTGTGGAAGAAGCTGAATCAATGAATGCGGTGATTACAAATTTGCTCCATATAACAAGGTTGGAAAACAAAAAGCTGCTTCCGCAAAAAGAAAAGTTTTTTCTTGCCGATTTTTTTGCAAGGCTAAAGGAAGAAGTGCAAAGCCTTAGCCCTGATGCAAAAGTTTCTGTCAGCGTAAGCAAGGACTTGAACCTTTTTACCGACAGGGAAATGCTGCACCAAATATTTTTGGCATTAATTTCCAACAGCATAAAATTCTGCAAGGAAAAAAATCTTGAGCTTACTTTTTCTGCTTTGCAAAAAGATACAAAGACGGAACTTTGCATTGTGGACAACGGTCCCGGTTTTAAGGCGCAAGACCTGGAGCATGTATTTGACCGCTTTTACCGGGGAGACGAGTCGCATACAAGAAGCGCAGGCGGAGCAGGGCTTGGGCTTTCCATTGCAAAGGCTCTGACACAATCCCTTGGCGGCACAATTGTGGCCTTTAACGCGGAATCTGGCGGGGCAGGTGTGCGGCTGGAACTTGATAACTAGTACAATTTGCTGTTTGCATAGCGGGGGGCGTTACGGGGGGCTTGCCACCCGTAGAGGGGGTAGCGGAAGACACGACAAAGCGGAGCAAATGACGGAAGAGGCTTGTTTTGAAAAAAATGTATTTGGGTATTGGCACAGACCCTGAAACTAGTTCAGGGTGACGGTTGTTTGTTTTTAAATTTTTGCCTCTTACGGCATTTGTGGAGCGACTCGTGGCTGTAGCGAGGGGGAGACTTCCCCCTCCTAGGCGAGTATTAAAGGCGCGCGCTATTGCAAGTGTATGTTTTTTTCTATAAAATAAGCGTATGGAAAAATTGAAGATTTTGCTGGCTAAGGGCCGCATTTATGAATCGGTATACGAACTTTTAAGTGATGTTGGAATTTCTATTTATCTTCCGGACAGGACTTATTTTCCCATAACGAATCAGGCAGACTTGGCATTTCAGGTTGTAAAGCCTCAGATTGTAAGCAACTTGCTTGCGGGCAACAAGGCAGACGTTGGCTTTAGCGGAAAGGACTGGGTTTACGAAAACGGCGTACAGGATTCAGTTGAGGAAATCATGGACTTGGGCTTTGACGGTGTTCGCATTGTTGCGGCTGTTCCCGATACGGTTGACTACGAAAAGCTTATAAAGTCTCCTGTTACGATTGCAACTGAATACCAGACTTTGAGCCGCAAATGGGTTGAAGACAAAAAGATTCAGGGAACGATTTTCCGCACCTGGGGAACGAGCGAAGGTTTTGTTCAGGATACGCCGGATTCAATCGCACAGATTTTGATAGACAACACAAGCACTGGTTCTTCCCTGCATGCAAACCACCTAAAGATTGTGGACACTCTTATGGAGTCTTCCACAAGGATGTATGCCAGCAAGGAAGCCTTGAAGGATCCGGAAAAGAAGCAGAAGATTATGGAGCTTAAGATGCTTTTCCAGACGGTTCTTAACGCAAGAAACCGCGTAATGCTAGAAATGAATGTTTCCAAGGACAAGTTTGATGCTTTGGTTAAGGGGCTTCCTTCCATGAAGAGTCCGACCGTTAGCACACTCTTTGGTGGAGACGGCTACGCTATAAAGATTGCCGTAAAGAAAAGCGAGGTTCCAACCCTTTTGCCAAAGCTGCAGAGCCTTGGCGCATGCGACATTGTGGAATATGAGCTTCGCAAAGTGATGATTTGATGCGGGCAAGGGGTGATGCGGATATGGATAGAATCGCAACTGTAGAACGCAATACAAAAGAAACCCAGATAAAGCTTACGCTTAATTTGGACGGAAGCGGCAAGTACAATGTAAAGAATCCAATCGGTTTTTTTGAGCACATGCTTAGTGCTTTTTGCAAGCACGGAATGTTTGACTTGAGCGGAGAAATAAGCGGTGATCTTAACGTGGACCAGCACCACTTGATAGAAGACACGGGAATTGTCCTTGGGCTTTTGTTTGCAAAGGCTTTGGGCGACTGTGCAGGCATTTACCGCTCCGGTTTTTTTGTATACCCAATGGACGAAAGTCTTTTGCAGGTAAGCGTAGATTTTGGCGGTCGTCCTTTCTGCGTTTGCAATGCGGCTTTAACAGGAGTTCCCCTTGTTTCTATTTCGCCAGAGGGAAAGTCCTCTAGCTTCCAGACTGACTGTTTTGAAGATTTTTGGCAGGGCTTTGCAAACGGGGCAAAGTGCAACATCCACTTGGACACAATCCGTGGCCGCAGTGACCACCACAAGATGGAAGGTCTTTTTAAGGCTGCATCCCGCGCAATTCGTGCCGCTGTGGAAATAGACGGGCGCCGTAATGGAGAGGTTCCTTCTACAAAAGGCGTGATTGTTTAAGGGGTTTTAATTTTTATTCTGCAGTATTCTTCGATACTGATCCGGTCAGTGCCATTAAGGACGGTAAGCCCTTTTTGAATGCACTGGCCTTTTTTGTCTACGTAGAGCGAGAGTATGGGCTTTAGGGCGTTAAAGTCTTCCCACTGTATGGTGTCCATGTACTGTGCGTAGTTTTCCTGCATGTAGTATTCCGAGAAAGGAAAGCTTGCGGAAATAATATCTGTGGCGGAAGGGTAAATCATGTAGGGGTAGGTTTTTCCCTTGATATAAATTCCTTTTGACTTACCGCTTGCCTGTTCAGAATCTTCACTTGGAAGTTCTTTTCGTATGCCGCGGACAGTCCAAAGGGAATCTGCCCCTTCTTCCATGCGGAAGTAATACCGTTTACCGTGTTTTGTGTGATTTTGGAAGCTTTCTTTGTCCAAGTTTTTTGAGCTTATGCTTTCTTCTTCAAATGAAAGGCGTATGTATCTTCCCTTGAATGGACTGTAGGGGTCGTATGCTTTGCATGCAAGGTTTATTATGCGTCCGTTTTTTTCTGCATAGACTTTTGTCCTGTAGCTGTAGGTAAGCAAAGAGACTGCTGTTACAAGCTGAACAAAAATAGCTAAGGCTAAAGATGCAAGCCCTATTTTTTTTGCGTCCAATTTAATCATTTTTTGCCTCGCTTTCGCCACTGCTTGCATTAAGGCGCAAGAGGAACATATTTAGTATTAGCATAAGGATTCCAAGGACTATAAAAACTACGCCCTTTACCACAAAGCCAAAGTCATCGCTAAAGAATTTGATGATTATTGAAAGGCATGCAAGTCCACCCGCCGCATTTGCCAAGGCAAGATTTTTTGTGCGGTAGGCCTTAGTGATGTAATAGCCCGAATTGACAAAGATTGTTACAAAGCTAAGCAGGATGAATATCAGGCTTACAATTCCAGAGTCCAGCTCGTAGCCAAAAAGTGGAACTGTCTCGCAGAATGCAAGCAGAACAAATATTGCCAGTGTGTAAAATGCAATAAAGTAATTGCAAAAGACTTTTCTTCTTATTTTTTGCACAGGGGGCAGTAATACTATTGAAGCATAAAGAAGCGTGTGCAGCAGGCAGGAAATCAAATAGGGGGAATCTTTTTGCCCATTGCAGCCAATTTCTATAAAGGCAGCGGCAAAAATTGTTGCTGTAAAAATTGCTTCAGAAACATTTGCCAGCGGGGAATATTTTTCTTTGTCGTGGGTATAGTAGTAAGCCAGGGCACACAAAGGAATGGCTATGATAATGAAGTTTCCTTCTGCAAAAAGGTAATTCTGGGCAAAGAACTGGTTTGCCGCCAAGAGCAGCAGGTAGGGCATGCATAGAAGGCTCTTCTTTTTCTTCCACAGATAAAGTCCGTATAGGCTTGCAAAAAGGGATATGGCGTAATACAGGATCGAAAATGTTAGGCTGGAATGAACCCCATCCGGTGAAGGCTTGTCCAAGACAAATACCATAAAGGCTATTATTGCCATAAAGATTACCGCATCCAGTGATTTACGCAAGCGGTTGGAAAGCACAAGCAGAATAAGAGCCGCTGTGGCATAGAGGGCATAGACCGCCATCTGGAAGGGCAGCGCCTCTTTGGAAGAAACATATTTTAGTATTGGTCTTGCATCCTCAAAGGCTGTTGCAATAAAGAGTATTACCAGCGCCAGTCTTACAAAGAAGTGTGCCGCTTTTCCTTCTGATTCACAAACCTTTGAACGGTAGCGTCCAAGACTTTCAAAGAGCAGAAGGAATGCAAAGGCCGCAAGAAGTGGATAGTTAAAGCTTAGGTTTGCCCAGAAATAATATGCCGCTATAAAAGCAAAGGGTGCCCAAAAGTAAACCTGGCCAGAAACCTTTTCTTTTTGGTTCAGGTAGAAGACGTATGCACATGCACTAAATTCTATGCAGAAAAGTAGAAAGCATAAAGTCTGTTCATTTATTTTTACAAATGCGTTCACAATAAAAAGCAGGAATATTGCTGCGGATACAAATATTATGTCCAGTGAACGCTTTGCAAAAGACGCTTTTGTTATAAGGTATAAGGCCCCTGCTGCGCACAAGCCGTATAGTGCAAAGTGGGAAGCAGGCAAAAGCAGAGCCTTTATGGGGGTAAATCCCTTTGTGCTAAAATCAAGCCATGAAGAATTGTATGCAATCAGGGCAAGGGCAATAAAGAAAAAGACGCGGACGGAAAGGTAAAAGACCCCGGACTTGTTTTTATCCTTGTCATCTTCTTTGGCAGAAAAAGATTGGTGCTGAAGGAATGCTTCCAACAAAAGCATAAGGACAAGGGAAGCCAATATGGTGTTTGAAAAATTTGCAGAGAAAACAGATGCCGCAAGACATACGAAAAAGGCCGCCGCCGCTGAATTCTTAGAAAAGAAAACATGCACAAAGAACAAAAGCGCAAGTAGATAGGCTATTGCTGTTGGTGCAAGCAAAGCTGACTCTTGCATAGACCTGTTCATAAAGGCGTAGCTTACATACAAAATGGCAACAAGCAGGGCGCAGAATGAATATGCAAGTTCAACGGAAGCCTTTTTTGTTCTCTTTAACACAGGAAGCAGCGGGTAGGCAAGGGCTGCAATGGTAAGGCCAAGAGCCAAGATGCAGTCCATTATTGAACCCATACGATTGTAATCGCTTCGCAAATACTTCCAGCCTATTCCTTCCCAGAATCCGTTTATAGTCAAAAGCAAAAGAAGAATGCAAAGCCCTGCAAAGGAAAGCCGCTCTATGAACCTGTCGCCGTGGGCAATTGCGTATTCAAGGCAGAGTACTGTAAAAGAAACGCTACAGACAATCCACAATCCTGGAATGCCCTTTTCCAGTACGACGGCAAGCATTGCAGCCGCTACGCACAGCATGAGCCTCATACCGTATTTTTTTTGCCGTGCAAAGGGGAAGATGGCCGCAAACAAAAGGTAGAATCCAAACGCCCCACCGCCAGCGCTATTGTAAGAAAGGGCATAGGCTACAGATTGGGCAAGCGCAAAAAAGAAAACCCCGGTGGAATTCATTGCGTACATTATTAATATGGAAGAAATTGACCAGACAAAGAAAAAGCCGCTTGTGTTTCCAGGAAGACGGCATATTTGCGAGATAAAAGCAACGGCTCCGCCAAAGAGAAGCGACCATAGGACAGCGCTGCCTTCCCGCCAGTGCTTTTTGCAAATCAAATTTTTCTTAAAAAATACAAGGCAGCCCAAGCCCTGGACTGCAAGCAGCATTACAAATGCCGCAACTGCTTTTGCAAAGCGGGGAATGGCATTCCAGTTGTAGGCAATGAGCGAAATGACTCCCGCCGCAATAAGTATTGATGCCATTACGCTTAAAACAACGGGAATCTGTTCCGTGGTAAGGGCAGGAATAGTTGGCGCAGACTTTTTGTTTCTTTCGTTGATTAGTTTGTATATGTTATCGCCATCTTTCTTTTTGCCCGCAGCGGTAACAGATTCTTTTGCGGATGGGGCCTCTTCTTCCACCGCATTGCTTTGCGCAGGTGTAGCAGAAGATTCCGCATTTTTGTAGTAGTCAGAAATCTTTGTGGAGACTTCGCTTGAGACAACGCCTTTTTCTACTAAGACTTTCAGTTCGCCCAAAAGCCAGTCTACATGAACTTTTTCCATAGTTTAAACTATAGCATGATGTCTTTCTTTTGGATAGAGCATTTTTCTTGAATAGTTTTCTGGAGCGTATTGCTTTTTTTACTGCCCCTTCGGGATGCCTCGTGTTACGGGCTTTTCGGGGCTTGCCCTCGCGGCCGGTGCTACGCACGCACTTCGTGCCCCCTACAATCCCGGCTAGGATTTCTTTGCTTTAGGATTTGTTCAAGAAAGAATTCTTTTGTTCAGAGGCAATGAGTTTCTATCCACTTTGCAAGTCCGTCGTTTTCGTTGGAAGGGCAAATTTCATCTGCAATGTCCTTTACCTGTTGAATGGCATTTTCCATGGCAATGCCTTTTCCGCACAGCTTTAGCATGCCAATGTCGTTAAAGTCGTCACCAAAGGCAACCATATTTTCCGTTGGAATTTTTAGCGCTTTGCTTACCGCAAGAATTGCCTTTTCTTTTGTGGCGTTTTTGTTTGTTAGCTTGTACCAGGGAATGTCGGAGAAGGGAAGGTAGTCTACGTTTTCTATTCCTATGGAACTTGCAATTTTTTCCACCGCATTTTTGTCCAGCGTCTGAATGCAGATTTTCATTGCCGGTTCGCAAAAGTGTGCAAAGTTTACCTTGGTCCAGAACTTGTCGCCAAAGTCATCTTCGCCTGCATTTGAATAAAGGCCCTTTTCGTTGTCTATAGAAATTATGGTTTCTTTGCCAAGCACTTGGAAAGTTTTTTCGATTAAGGTCTCTGTCTCTTCTTTTGTAAACTCAGAGTCGTAAATTTTTTCTTGGCTTTTGTCTTTGGTGCGGTGGAATGCAAGTGCGCCGCCGTTTGAAATTACAAGGTCGGGATTTATTCCGTCAAGAAATTTAACCGCATTCACCAGTGCGCGCGAAGTTGAAATGCCAAAGAGTATTCCTTTTTCTTGCGCCTTAATGATTGTCTCTTTTGTGTGATTAGAAACCGATTTGTCGTTGCGGAAAAGTGTTCCGTCCAAGTCTGAAAGAATTAATGATATGTGTTCCATAAATGATTATGGAAGAATTGTTGGTTTAAGTCAATACTTGCGCAAACAAGGAAATCAGGTTTGTGTGCAACGTGGAACGCAGACCTGATTTCCAGTTGCTTTGCATAAGAGATTACCAGGAAGAATCTGATGCTATGTTTGTTTTTATTGAAGAACAGATGTTTTCAAAGTGGCTTTCCAATTCTTTCTGGACAATTTCGTAAGATGCCGTGTAGTGGGTTTCTGCATTTTTGTTCATTAATGCACCTGCCCAGCCGCCCCAGAAGGCTCCCTTTTTGGATTTATCCATATAGAAAACTGTTGATTCCATTAGGACGCGAATTTTTCCGTCTTTTGTTGAAATTGAAACAAAAAGAGGAATGCGGTAGTTGACCATTTTCTTTGTAAAGTCGTACATGTACTTTCCAGTAAGCTGGCATGTGTTTGCGTCAGAAGATTCCTTCTGGACTTCCGGATAGTTGAAGACTCTGGAAAATGAGCTGTCAACATAAGAATAAAGCGATTTCTGGCTTTTGCCGGAAAATTCAATTACTTTTTCATAGCGCACAACATCTTTTACTTTGTCGCTTGATGATGCACATGATGAAAAAACGACTGCAAGAGCGATGATAAGCATAAAAGCAAATCTTTTCATACAAAAACCTCGCAAAAATTTAATTGTATAGGCTGAATTGATATAATTTCTGCCTATATAGATTATGTGATTTTATCAAATCTGCCTATAGAATTCAAGTAAAATTTAATCTTATAGGCATAAAGGTAAGCTGCGGATGGATTACATAAAAATCGGCCAGAGGATAAGGGATTTCCGCAAAGAGAAAAAAATGTCTCAGGAACAGCTGGCTGAACAAATTGGAATTTCACCCACTCACATGAGTCACATCGAAACAGGAAGCACAAAATTAAGTCTGCCGGTTCTGGTAAAATTGTCGCAGTCTCTAAAAGTAAAAACTGACAGCCTGCTTTTTGATGCGCCCCAAGTTGACTGTAGCGGGATTATGGCTCTTCTTTCGGACTGTTCTGAAGAACAAATTGGCATTATGGAATCCATTATTGCCGCTGCAAAAAAATCTACGGATAAATATTTTTAAAAACTTTTTATATTGATCTTGTTATCTTTTACAGGAAACAAAAAACAACCTACGCCACCGTGGAGGGGCGGGCTTTGCCCGTTGCCGTAGGCAATGGAGCCGAAGGGCGGAACCCCGGAAGGGTGGTGACGCAAAGCCGGGGGTGAGGACACCCCCGGTGCTTGTCGAGTTAGTCAATTAATGAATGGTAGAGCCTATAAAAGCACCGTCCAGAAGACTATAGGATGGAAAAGATTGCCGGGCCGTGGTTCGACATGCTCACCAACCACCCGGCAATGACGTGTTGCGTTTGGCTATTTTTCCATGCCGTCCATGGTGATGATGCCACCGTTTTCGTCGAATTTTAGTTCGCGGAATTTTACGTTGCGCTTTTGGTTGATGCCGCCTGAGCGTTCGCAGTCGTGGTAGAAGAGGTACCACTTTCCGTTGTACTGCATGATGGAGTGGTGGGTTGTCCAGCCAAGTACGGGGGTTAGGATTTTGCCGCCGTAGGTGTAGGGGCCGTAGACGTTTTTTGATGTTGAGTAGCAGAGCAGGTGGGTTGTTCCTGTTGAGTAGGTGAAGTAGTAGGTGTCGCCTTTTTTAAAGAGCCAGGGGTCTTCAAAGTAGCGGCGCTCTTCGTCTCCGCCTGTGAGTGGCTTTCCCTTTTCGTCAAGGATTACGAGGTCGCGGACTTCTTCTGCAAGTTCTTTCATGTTGTCTTTCATTAGGGCAATTTTTGGGGTGCAGGCAAGTTCGCTTCCTTTTGGTTCCTTGTTGTCTTTGCTCCATTTGTTGTTGCGGTACTGGTCAAGCTGGCCGCCCCAGATTCCGCCGAAGGTGAGGTAGTATTTGTTGTCTGTGTCCTGGAAGAGGCAGGGGTCTATTGAGTAGGTTCCCTGGATGTAGTTGTCTTCTGGTTTGAATGGGCCCTGGGGTTTGTCGCCGATTGCCATTCCTATGCGGAACATTCCCTCTTTGTCGCGGGCGGGGAATACAAAGTAATATTTTCCGTCTTTTTCTGCGCAGTCTGGTGCCCAAAGCTGCTTGCTTGCCCACTTTATGTCTTCCAGTTTAAGGACGCAGCCGCAGTCTTTTGGCAAGGTGTTTTCGTCCTGCATTTCGTAGACGTGGTAGTCTTTCATGTTGTACTGGTCGCCGTTGTCGTTGTTTTCTACGTCTTCATCTTCGTCGTGGGAAGGGTAGATGTAGATTTTTCCGTTGAAGGCGTGGGCGGATGGGTCTGCTGTGTAAAGGTCGTTTACCAGGGGTTTTTTCTGAATCATTTTCTTCTCCTAAAGAATTGTTAGCCTGTAATGCGCTTGGGATGCTGATTGGCTTTTTGAAACTGGCGTTTCTTTTAGTGATTATAATGCAGCGGGGAAGTGTGACTATCAAATTTTTATTGTTTGTATAAAGATTCTTCGGGAAAATTTTCTTTTGCGGTGGGGGGCTTGTGTGTGCGGGGGGATTGCTTGCTTGCGGTTGCTTATTTGTGGTAGTGGGTGCCGCATTGCAGAATTTCTATATGTTTTTTTCCGTTTTCTTCGACTATTTTGTAAACGATGCGGTTATAATCATCGATTCTTCGGCTCCAGTAACCGGACAAATCTTCTTTTAGGGCTTCTGGCTTGCCTATGCCTTTATAGCCGTTGCGGTCAATATCTTTTAAAATGGCTTCAAGCTTTTTAACAAGCCGTTTGTCAGAATGAAGGTTTAAGAAATCTTCCCATGCTTCGTCAGTCCAAAGTTTATCCATTAAAGAACCTCGCTGATTTCGTGTTTGGTAAGCTTTCCTTGTTTTGCATGCTCCAGTGAAGTCTTAAGCCTGGCCTGATTTTCTTCGCTCCAAAATGGGTCTCCGTTAAGCTCAAAGGGAATGCGGTTTTCGCGGAGTGTTATTTTTGCAAACATGTTTACTGCTGCCGAAACGGTAAGGCCAATGGATTCGCAAAAGCCTTCAAATGCGGTTTTAGTTTCGTCGTTCATCCTGATGCTTAGTGTTGCCATAATGTGCCTCCAAATCAAGTGAATTTTATTTGTGATTGCACTTATAATATAATACGTTGTGTTGCAAAAGTCAAATTTTGTGTTACAAAGCGGTGTAATGTAATTCAAGGTAATACGAATCGCAAGAAAAATGCCTCCGTTTAAGTTGATACAGGGGCAGGGGTGGGTAAACAGACCCCGAAACAAGTTCGGGTGACGGTCTGCGTTGTGGTGGCAGCTGCGACAGGGCACTGTGCGCTTGGGAAGTAATTTTACTTGCTGTAAGGAGCCTTGATGCTTGCGGCCTTTTCTACGGCTTCTTCCAGCGACATACCGTAAAATTCCCCGGCACCAAGCAGACGTCCGCTCTTTTTGTCGTCAACAAAAGCTCCAACCACTACTCCGGGCAAGGCGCTTTCCGGTGCGTTGGGAGCATTTGGCCCGCCAAGATCTGTCCTGCACCAGCCCGGGTCCGTAAGGTTTATGCATACGTCCGTACCTTCCAGCTTGTAGCCAATGTCTACCGTAACCTTGTTGAGTGCGGCTTTGCTTGCCGAATATCCTGCCTGCTCACTTTCCAACGCAATTCCGCTTGTTGTGTTTACAATGCGGCCGAAACCCTTCTGAATCATCTTGGGAAGGAAGTGGTAGCAAATCATCATGGGGGCGGTAGTGTTAACAAGAAAGCTTTTTGTGTAATCATCTGCGGGAGTTTTTAGCCAGTCCTTTCTGTAGGCAATCTGCATGCCTGCGTTGTTCAAAACAATGTCTACGCTAAGGCCAAAAGAATCAATTTTCCCCAGCATTTTTTCTACGCTTGCAAGGTCGGAAAGTTCAGCCTGAACAGCCCTGCATTCAAGGCCCTTTGCCTTTATTTCTGCGAGGGTTGAGTTTGCATGTTCTATCTTACGGCACTGAATTATTATGTTACAGCCCCGTTCTGCCAAAAACAAAGCCGAAAGCCTTCCAATACCGCGTGAACCTCCGGTTACCAAAGCCCAGCGTCCCTTTACGTCTACCATGAGAATCTCCTTTTTTGTGAAAATTATGTGGGAACCTCGAAAATTTGAAGTTTTTAGAGGCCCAATATGAAAGTATTTTAGCATGGAATTTAAAAATCGAAAACCTCAGGAACTCTTGTGCATCGCCGTGGAAGGGGCATCAGGCAGTACCGTCCATATCAAAAAGTTATTTTCATAGCTTATTCCATGCCCCCGTTATTATATATAAATGCTATAGGTTTTAATAGAAAAATTGTATAGAGAAAGTGATTGATTAAGAATGTCCAAATAGGTAATATCAGATAAAGAAAAAACCTATTACCGCACTAGGTAATTATAGCAGAAACGAAAGACTGAAGGAGGTGCTGAATGACATACATTGAGATTTCAGACCTTTACAAAACTTTTTATCCTCACGGAAAGGCACTGCCTGTTTTGCAGGGGATAAATCTTTCTATTTCAAAAGGGGAGATTTTTGGAATCATCGGTTTTTCGGGTGCGGGAAAGTCCACCCTTGCACGCTGCATAAATTGTCTTGAAACGCCTGACCGTGGAAGCATAACGATTGGCGGTACGGACATTCTTTCGCTTTCCAAGAAGGATTTGCGGCAGGAGAGGCGCAGGATAGGAATGATTTTCCAGACATTCAATCTCTTTGAAGCAAAGACGGTTTACAAGAACATTGCCTATCCACTTTTTGTTGCCGGGGCTAAGAAGTCTGAGATAAGGGAGCGGGTGGAAAAGGTTGCCGAACTGGTTGGCCTTACGGACAAGCTTGATTCTTATCCGGGCGGGCTTAGTGGCGGCCAGAAGCAGAGGGTTGGGATTGCACGTGCGCTTATTAACAATCCCGACGTGCTTTTGAGCGATGAGGCTACGAGTGCGCTTGATCCGCAGACAACGCTGCAGATTCTGGATTTGCTCAAGGAAATAAACCTTAAGACTGGGATTACGATTCTGATGATTACCCACGAGCTTGAGGCAGTGCGCTATACCTGCGAGAGGATGGCGGTTCTTGAGGAGGGCAAGATTGTAGAGGAAGGCGATGTCCATACAATCTTCAACAATCCGGAAAGCAGGACCGGTGAACTGTTTGCAAAGGTTTTTTACCGGCTCAACACTTCGGAAAAAATCTACCAGAACGGTATGTACATTATATAGGAGGCGGAAAAATGAGTTTGCTTGACAATAGCCTTTGGGCGGTTTTGAAGTCTTCTGTCTCCGCTGGAATTTGGGCGGGGATTTGGCCTGCAATTTTTGACACTCTTTACATGACCTTGGTGGCAAGCCTTATCGTGCTGGTCTTTGGACTTGCGCTTGGCGTGCTGCTTACGGTGACAAGTTCCGAAGGGCTTTATCCGGTTAAGGGGCTTTACAGGGTTTTAGGCTGGTTCATAAACACTTTGCGTTCCCTGCCACAGATGGTGATGATAATTCTTTTGATTCCGCTTGCAAGGCTCCTGTTCGGGAAAAGCTACGGGACCAACCCCTGCATCGTTGCCATTGCCGCAAGCTGCATACCAATGTACGCGCGTGTCGTTGAAAGCAGCATTCTGGAGATAGGCAAGGGGAAGATTGAGGCTGCAAAGTCAATCGGAAGCTCCAACTTTCAGATTGTATTCTACGTGCTTCTTCCTGAAACGCTTCCGTCTCTTGTAAGGGGCTTTACGATTGCGGTGATTGCGGTTCTTTCCATGACTGCCCTGGCGGGAATGTTCGGTGCCGGGGGGATCGGTGACATTGCGGTGCGCTACGGTTATCAGCGTTTTCAGCATGACAAGCTTTTGGCCTGCATCTATGTTCTTGTTGCGCTTGTGCAGTTTGTTCAGTGGACGGGAAATCTGCTTTCAAACAAAATCTTAAGAACCAGGGCCTTGGTATAGGTTCTGTTCAAATAAAAAATAAATTTAAGAGGAGAAACGATTATGAAAAAAACATTCGTTGCTGGTTTAGGAATCGCTTTGGCTGTGCTCGCTCTTAGTTCATGCTCCAAGAAAAACAAAAAGACTGCCGACTGCTGCAAGGACGGTAGCGCTGACTGCTGCAAGGAAGAAAAGGCCGACTGTTGCAAGGAAGGCGGTGAGGATGGGGTTGTCGTCCTGAAGGGTATAATTGACCTTGTTCCCCACCAGGAAATAATTGACTATGCTGCCCCTGCACTTTTAAAGGAAGGAATTAAGGTTGTTACTCTGCAGGATGCATCCGACAATTTGGGAAACGAAAAGACTTTCGCCGGTGAGGCCGACTTTAACTACTTCCAGCACAAGCCCTATCTTGATTCCGTGAATCTGCAGAACGGATGGGATTTGGTCAGCGTTGCGGCAATTCATGTTGAACCGATTTCTCTTTATTCCGACAAGTACACAAGCCTTGCCGAAGTTCCCGAAAAGGCCGTAATTGCGGTTCCTGATGACGGAACAAATGAATACCGCGGGCTCAAGCTTTTGAATGACAAGGGATTTATCCGCCTGAGCGAAAATTCCCTTAGCGCACTTGATGCAAACATAGGAGACATTACCGAATATCTTAAGCCTGTAAAAATCGTGGAAATCAATGCATTCCAGATTATCCCGACCCGCGCAGACTATGACCTGTTTGTAAACAACACGAACAAGATTCTTGAGAGCGGAATAAAGACCAACATTCTGGCACAGGAAGCAGCAGACAGCCCATACGGAAACATCATCGTAACAAAGGCAAGCCGTGCAAACGACCCTGCAATTCAGAAGCTGGTAAAGGTTCTGCTTAGCGATGACGTACAGAACTGGATCCGCAACAAGTACAACGGTGCGGTAATTCCTGTAAAATAAGGGCCTTTTAGCTTTCGCTTACAAAAATTGGAGGAAGAACACTATGTCTACAGTAAATTTAACCCTGCCCGATGTTCAGATTAGGGAAGTGAGAATCAATTCCATTACCGGCTATCTGGGAGATGCAGGTGAGCTGGTAAAGCTTTCGGAAAACGGAATCAAGGATCACAACCGCAAATTCACCCAGTGCATCGGTTGTTCTACGGCACGCGCCGGATGCATGGTATCTATGATTACGGATGCGGCTGTAATTTCGCATGGGCCTGTAGGCTGTTCTTCTTGCCTGCACGAATTCAACATGACATATCGCGTAAATGCCCACCTCAGGGACAAGGAGAACCGCCGCCGCCGGATTTTTTCTACCAACCTCCAGGAGAAGGATACGGTTTACGGCGGAAATGCAAAACTTGAGGCTACAATCCGCGAAGTCTTTGAAAGGGTCAAGCCGGCTGCAATATTCGTGCTGACCACGTGTGCTGTCGGTATCGTTGGCGATGACGTTCAGAGTGTCTGTGATTCTCTTGAGAATGAGCTTGGAATTCCTATCGTGGGAGTAACCTGCGAAGGCTTCCGTTCAAAAGTTTGGACTACAGGCTTTGACGCTGCCTACCACGGCTTTGCAAGAAAAATCATAAAAAAGGCGGACAAGCACAGAAGCGACATGATAAACGTAATCAACTTCTGGGGAAGTGATGCTTTTGCAGACTGGTTCGCTCCCTTTGGTGCAAAACCAAACTACCTTTCTCCCTTCAATACTGTTGCGGAACTGAGCAGGGCAGGGGAGGCTTGTGCAACTGTTCAGGCCTGTTCAACCCTCGGAACATATTTGGGTGCAGTGCTGGAGCAGGAATTCGGAGTTCCTGAACTCGTAAGCGCACCGCCATACGGAGTCGCACAGACTGACCGCTGGTTCCGCGCACTGGGAAAGCTTCTTGGCAAGGAAGACGTTGCAGAAAAAGTCATTGCGGAAAAGAAGGAAAAGTATCTTCCTCAGATTGAAGAGATAAGGGCAAAGCTTGTTGGAAAGACCGCCTATGTTGCAGCGGGAGCAGCACACGGACACGCGCTTCTGGACATTATTGGAGAGCTGGGGCTCAAGGCTGTTGGTGCTTCCGTATTCCACCACGATGCGGAATATGACTCGGGCCGCATAGAAAACGACCAGCTCAAGCAGCGCATTGATGACTACGGCGATGTTCCCCATTTTAACGTATGCAACAAGCAGGAATTTGAGCTTGTGAACGCTCTCGTCAAGGTTCATCCGGACGTAATGCTTGCGCGTCACGGTGGCATGACTTTGTGGGGAGCAAAGCTTGGCATCCCGAGCCTTCTTGTGGGTGATGAACATGCCGGCATGGGCTATGAAGGTCTTGTCCGCTACGGCAAGATGATTGTTGAAACGATAGAAAACGATGAGTTCGTGAAGAATTTCCAGAAGCATGCTTTGAACCCCTATACGAAATGGTGGCTCACGCAGCAGACTGATTTCTTCCAGGTCAAATAAGGGCTCTGGCAATTCTTATGTGTATTTTGTGAGGTGAAAAGATGGCTAATTACACTGGTCCAATTGAACAGGAAAGATATACGTGCGCACTGGGAGCGTTGCAGACTGTAGTTGCAATTCCGCATGCGGTTCCTATTTTGCATTCGGGTCCCGGCTGCGGAGAAATGATAAGCGGCTTTTTTGAGCGTTCAAAGGGATATGCGGGAGGTTCCACAAGCCCTTGTACAGCTTTTACCGAACGCGAAGTTGTCTTTGGCGGCGTTGCCCACCTAAGGGAAAACATTGAGAACACATACAAGGTTCTGGACACGGACCTGCAGGTTGTCATGACCGGCTGTACTGGAGGAATCGTAGGTGATGACGTTCAGGGTGTTGTTGACGAATTTGCGGCCCAGGGAAAGCCTATCGTTGCAGTTGACACGCCAGGCTTTAAGTCCAACAATTACGTTTCGCACTCCTCTGTCGTAAATGCAATCATCAATCAGTACGTAAGCCGCTTTGAGGACAACAATGAGCCCAGAAGCGAAAAGAATACGGTAAACCTGATTGCAAGCATTCCCTATCAGGATCCTTTTTGGAAGGGAAACCTTGCCGAATACCGCCGCCTTTTGAAGGGACTGGGGCTTAAGGTTCACGTGCTTTTTGGCCCTGACTCAAAGGGGGTAAGGGAATGGCAGCAGATTCCCCGTGCAAACTTTAACATACTTGTTTCGCCATGGTACGGAAAGACTATTGCGGACAACCTAAAGTCACGCTACGGACAGGAATACTACTGGTATCATTCCGTTCCTATCGGTGACAATGCAACCACCGAGTTCCTGAATGGCGTTCTGAATTTTGCAATCGAGCAGGGGGCAGAGCTTGACGTTGAAAGGGCAAAGAAGTTCATCCAGCACCAGATTGATTCCTACTACGAGGAGATTGACAACCTTGCAACCTTCCTTCTGGAATTCCGCTATGGGCTTCCCCGCTTTGCACACATTATACACGATGCAGGCTATGTGGTTGGACTTTCACGCTTCCTACTGCACGAAACAGGCGTGGTTCCCGCAGAGCAATTTATAGTGGACAATACTCCGCCAAAGTACCAGCAGGCAATTCTGGATGACCTGCTTTCAATAAGCGCAAAGAGGAAAATCAGTGCGCAGTTCCTTCCTGATGCAGGAAAGGCCTCGGACATAATACGCGGAATCAAGCACGAGGGGCGCGGATTGATTATAGGTGCCAGCTGGGACAGCGACCTTGCAAAGGAAAAGAACTACTGCTACGTGGAGGCTTCAAACCCTATGCAGATGCGCCTTGTCCTTACGACAAATTACGTAGGCTACACCGGGGCACTCCGTGTGATAGAAGACGTATACAATAACGCACTTGAGAACTACCGCTAGAAATATGGACTAAGGGAAGAACTATGGAAGCAGAAAAAAAGTTGCCGGTAAAAGTGGGATTTGCAAGCCTTGACGGATTTTCCGTTGACGAGCATTTTGGGCACGCGCATGTGTGGCAGATTTATGAATTTTCCGATGACGCACAGTTTTTGGAGATGAGAAAAATGCCACCTGTTTGTGGCGGAGGCTGCAATGGTTCCTGTGATGACAACTTTGGAATTGCCTACGACCTTTTAAAGGACTGCAAGGCACTTTTTGTTTCCAAAATCGGGGAGCCTGCTGCGGCCTACATGATAGGACGGGGTATAAAGGTTTTTGAGGCGGCTGGAAGCATTGACAAGATTGCCCAGGCAATTCTGTCTTCTTCCATTTTGTAATGAATCTTGGAGAGGAAAGCGATGGCAAAAACATTTGATGAAATTTCAAAAAATCATCCCTGCTTTGCGCTCGGGCAAAAGTCCAACAAGGGACGCATTCATCTTCCCGTAAGCCCGGGATGTAACATAGGCTGCCGTTTTTGCCACCGCGACTTTAACGACGAACAGGTAAGGCCGGGAGTTGCCAGCTGCATAATCTCGCCGGACGAGGCAATCGATGCAATACGCCGTGCAGTAAAACTTTCCCCCGATTTAACGGTGGTTGGCGTTGCGGGGCCAGGCGACACTTTGGCAACTGACTTTGCGCTAGAGACATTCAGAAGAGTGAGGGATGAATTCCCTTCAATGATAAAGTGCATGAGTACCAACGGACTCCTTCTCCCGCAGAAGGCTGACCAGATTATTGACGCAGGAATTGACACTCTCACCGTAACAGTAAATGCGGTTGACCCGGAGATTCAGGCAAAGATAAATGAGTTCATTGTTTACGAGGGAAAGCGTTACGAAGGGGTCGAGGCTGCCAAGATTCTTATAGAAAACCAGCTTTCCGGCATAAAAAAAGTTTCGGCTGCCGGAGTTACCGTAAAGGTGAACACGGTTTTTGTTCCGGAGGTAAACAGGGAGCATATTCCGCTTGTGGCAAAAACTGTTGCTGAGCATGGTGCCACAATCTACAACATAATTCCGCTGATTCCCCAGCATCAGTTTGACTGGTGTTCAGTTCCTTCCTGCAAAGATCTTGCGTGGGCGAGGGGAGAGTGTGAAAAATACATAAAGGTCTTCCGCCACTGCCAAAGATGCCGCGCTGATGCGGTTGGCGTTCCGGGCGGACAGGACTTTTCAAAAGAGGTATATATAAAACCGGTGAGACTGGCAGACACCTTCTCTCACGGCTAAAAATAAAAGGGAAATATCTGGAGGATAACTGTGGCTACAAGACAGATTGCAATTTACGGAAAGGGTGGAATCGGAAAATCAACCACCACGCAGAATCTTACGGCAGGACTTGCTGAAATGGGAAAGAACATCATGGTGGTTGGCTGCGACCCCAAGGCTGACTCAACAAGGCTTCTCCTTGGAAACCTTGCGCAGAAGACGGTTCTTGACACGATCCGCGAGAACGGAGAGGACGTTGAGCTTTCAGACATTATGCGCGAAGGCTTTGGCGGAATCAAATGCGTTGAATCAGGCGGACCTGAGCCGGGTGTTGGATGCGCAGGAAGGGGAATCATCACTTCCATTGGCCTTTTGGAAGAGCAGGGGGCCTATACCGAAGACCTTGACTATGTTTTTTATGACGTTCTTGGTGACGTTGTATGCGGTGGCTTTGCAATGCCAATGCGCGAAGGAAAGGCAAAGGAAATTTACATCGTTGCATCCGGTGAAATGATGGCAATGTATGCTGCCAACAACATATCCAAGGGTATAGCAAAGTATGCAGTAAAGAGCGGAGTTCGCCTTGGGGGAATCATCTGCAACAGCCGCAACGTTGACCGCGAAAAGGACTTGCTCACTGCATTTGCAAAGGAACTTGGCACTCAGCTTATTTACTTTGTTCCAAGAAACAACGTTGTCCAGCGTGCAGAAATCCACCGCCAGACTGTAATCCAGTATGATCCAAAGTCAGGACAGGCAGATGAATACAGAAGCTTGGCACGTGCAATAGATTCAAATACAAACTTTGCAATTCCAAAGCCAATGACACAGGAACGCCTTGAGGAGATTCTCCTTGAATACGGCCTGATGGAATCGCTCAAGGACAATTACAACATTTAATGACGGTGCAGGCGGCACACTGCATAAAAGGCAAGGCTTCCTAGCAATGCCCCCAGTGTGTCCGCGCACCAGTCCCAGACGGAGCAGCTGCGTCCCGGCGTAAAGCTCTGGTGAATCTCGTCTATAAAGCCGTATGCGCTCGTAAGCAGAACCGGCAAAATTATTCTCCACTTAGCAGAAAGTTTAGTCCCCACGCCAAAGGCAACCCAAAAGGCAAGGCCACCGAAGCAGACCAGGTGAACAAGTTTGTCCGCGTTCCAAAAGTCCGGCATATGTTCGATTGAGGGCTGGCTTGAAAGGTAGCAGCTGCAGGCCGTAATAAAAAGTGCCGGCAACCACTTAGCAAATTTTATTAAAAATGTTTTTGACTTCATGCTCAAAGTATAACGATTGCTGTTTTGAATGAAAAGTGTCGGCAAGTGTGCGGGCAAGACTTACGCGGGATTGGAGGGGCGCGCGTAGCGCGTTGCAGAGCAATGGAGCGCAAGCGGAACCCCGGAAAGCCCGTAAAAAATGGCCTCCTTGCCATTTTTTACTATCGCGTTTTCTGCTAAAACGCGCATGCTTTTCTGCAAACACACGATGCGCCGTCCTTGGCGCTCCTTGTTAGCCTTAGTAAAAAATGGCAAGATGTCGAATTAGCCAAGGAATAAAATGGTAGAGCGGATAAAGGTACCGTCCAGAAGATTCCCGGGTCAAGCCCGAGAATGACATTTATTGTTAACTCCGAGAATGACATTTATTTGCAGAACTCAAAATTGAACTTACTATTTATATAGAAGAGATTGGTTCGACTTTGCTCAGGGAACGTTTTTTTTGGGGGTATGTTCCCTTCGACAGGCTCACCAACCGATGGATTTGCGTTATCTTGACTAAAAACCTTGAATCTTTTACTATAAAACATTATGAAAGTCAACGAGTTGCGTTCTAAGTACATTGAATTTTTCAAGTCAAAGAATCATGTGGAAATTAGCGGAAAGAGCCTTTTGCCAAACAATGACCCGACGGTTTTGTTTACTACTGCGGGTATGCAGCCGCTTGTTCCCTATCTTTTGGGCGAAAAGCATCCGTCCGGCGACCGTCTTACGGATTACCAGAAGTGTGTGCGCACCGGAGACATTGATTCCGTAGGAGATGCAAGCCATCTTACCTTTTTTGAGATGCTGGGTAACTGGAGCCTTGGTGCTTATTTTAAGCAGGAGTCCATTGCCTATTCATTTGAATTTTTAACTTCTCCAAAATATCTTGGAATTCCAAAGGAAAAGCTGAACGTTACCGTTTTTGCGGGCGAAAAGACTGCTGACGGTACGGAGATTCCCCGCGATGAAGAGGCAGCTGCACGTTGGGAAGAGATGGGCATTGCAAAAGACCACATTTTCTTCCTTCCGCGCGAGGATAACTGGTGGGGTCCAGCTGGTCAGACAGGCCCGTGTGGTCCGGATACAGAAATTTTCTATGATAACGGCCAGCCAAAGTGTGGGCCAGACTGTCGCCCCGGCTGCCATTGCGGTAAGTATCTTGAAATTTGGAACAACGTATTCATGGGCTACAACAAGGATGCCCAGGGTCACTATAACGAAATGGAGCGCAAGTGCGTAGACACTGGAATGGGTGTTGAGCGTACGGTTTCCGTTTTGAACGGCCAGAAGTCTGTTTACGAGACTGACGTTTTCCAGCCAATTATAAAGTCTATAGAAGAGCTTAGTGGCAAGAAGTACGGCGAGAACGAAGCAGACGATACTGCTATCCGCATTATTGCAGACCATGTGCGCACCGCAACCTTTATTCTTGGAGACCCACAGGGTGTTACTCCGGCAAGAACCGGGGCGGGCTACATTCTCCGCAGAATCATCCGCCGCGCTGTACGTTACGGTCGCAAGCTTGGAATTGAAGGTTCTTTCCTTGCAAAACCGGCAGGTATTATAATAGAAGAATACAAAGAAGCTTACCCTGAATTGCCCGAACACGAGGCTTTTGTTAAGGAACAGCTTACTTTGGAAGAAGAGAAGTTTGGCAAGACCCTTAAGTCTGGAGAAAATGAATTCCAGAAGCTTTTGCCCAACCTTCAGAAGAATCCCAAGAAGATTATTCCTGGCCGCGTGGCATTCCGCCTTTACGACACCTTTGGCTTCCCAATAGAGATTACTGAGGAAATGGCCAAGGAAAACGGCATGTCCGTAGACATTGAAGGCTTTAAGGCAGAGGAAAAGAAGCACCAGGAAGAGTCACGCTCACTTAGTGCAGGTACCTTTAAGGGCGGTCTTGTTGACCACAGCGAGATTACCACAAAGTACCACACTGCAACCCACCTCTTGCAGCAGGCTCTTGTTAACGTTCTTGGCGATGAGGTTGCCCAGAAGGGTTCAAACATTACTGCCGAGCGTATGCGCTTTGACTTTAGCTTCCACCGCGCAATGACTAAGGAAGAGATTGCCCAGGTAGAGGCTATTGTTAACGAGCAGATTCAGAAGGATTTGCCTGTTTCCATGGAGGTTATGCCTCTTGAGCAGGCCAGATCTGAAGGTGCACGCGCTTTGTTTGGCGAAAAGTACGAAAGCCAGGTTAAGGTTTACACAATCGGTCCAAAGGAAGGTTGGTTCAGCAAGGAAGTTTGCGGTGGGCCCCACGTTCAGCATACGGCACAGATTGGCAAGTTCAAGATTGTTAAGGAACAGTCTTCTTCTGCCGGTGTGCGCAGAATCCGTGCAACTATAGAAGGCGGTCTTCCGCTGGAAAAACAGGCATAAGAACTGCAAATAAGCTACTTGGCTTGTAACGAATTTTATTATTGATTTGTTATATTTTTAGAAAGGGGTTAGGCCTCTGCACCGGTATTTCGGTTGATTTTTATAAATTGAAGAGGAAAGTTATATGAAACGTTTAGCAATTGGTTTTACAATGTTGCTTTCTGCGGCTGGTTTTTTGTTTGCACAGAATGAGTTGCAGCCCCTTGCCGTGGTAAAACTGCACAAATCAGAAACTATTACCCTAAAACAGCTCAAGGCTCGTGCCGGTGTTGCGGAAAAACAGTACGAAGCTTACGGCATGAAGATGACCGATGCCCAGAAGGTTGAGCTTAGGAAGGCAACCCTTGACGGAATGATTGCCAACAAGCTTATTGCCCAGCAGGCCGCAAAGGAAGGTCTTGCCATTACAGATTCACAGGTAAATGCCGCTTTTGTAAGCTCATTCAGCCAGGGTGGCCAGCAGATTACCGAAGCCCAGCTTGAACAGGCTGTAAAGAAGTCTACAGGCAAGTCCTTGAACGAGTATATTCTGGAAACAACAGGAATGTCTGTTGCCGACTACAAGGCTTACATTAAGGAATCAATTACTGTTCAGCAGTACATCGTAAGCAAAAAGCAGGACGAAGCAAAGAAGATTTCTGCTACAGACAAGGAAGTTAACGAGTTCTACGACATAAACAAGACCAAGTTTGTCTGGGACGACATGGCAAAGCTTTTCCTTTATGTTATTCCAAAAGGAAAGGATGCTGAAGGAACAAAGGCAAAGGCAAACGCTGCCCTTAAGCAGGTTTCTGCAAAGCAGGCTTCCAGAACAGACATAATGAAGTCTTCTGACAACGGCAAGGTTTACCAGGCCGGAGAAATCATGGTTCACAACAATGCCCAGACTGCACAGGCCCAGGGGTGGACCATGGATAAGATGAAGGAACTCTTTGGCCGCAGCGTAGGCTTTACAAGCGAATTGATTGACGGCGGCAACAACTGGCAGTTCTATTCAGTTCTTAACAAGTACAGCGCAAAGATGCTTAAGCTTTCCGATCCTGTTGAACCGGAATCAAAGCACACTGTAAAAGAATATATTAAGGGTACTTTAACAACCCAGAAGCAGGGTCAGTTCCTTCAGAAGGCTGCCAACGACATTGCCAAGAATCTGGACAATGCCTCTAACGTAGACCGCAAGAAGACTGGTGATGCCCTTACAAAACTTTTAAGCTGGTAGGTTTGCCGTGTCTCGTCGGAAAGGAAGAATTCTGGCATTTCAGGCTCTCTACTCATACGATGTGGGTAAAAAGAGCCTGGATGACCTTTTAAAACTTGATTGGGTAGATAATAATACTGAAAGTGAAGCAAAAAATGCCGATACTGAAAAGGACGATTTTGCCCGTATTCTCATTTCCGGAACAATAAATCATCTTGAAGAGATTGATGCCCTTATAAAAGGGCACTTGTCCGAGCGATGGGAATTTAACCGTGTTAACAAGGTGTCTTTGGCGATTTTGCGAGTGAGCATTTTCCAGCTTTTGTACCAAAAGGAAACGCCCGGGTCTGTGGTTATTGATGAAGCCATAGCCATTGCAAAGGAATTCGACACAGACATTTCCTTCAAATTCATTAATGCTGTTCTGGACAAAATTCGTAAAGAGATAGCAACTTGAATACAAAGACTAAAACTTTAGGATTTTCCTCATTCATGGCGCATGGAGCTGTGAAGCCTTGTGTAAGACACATTGCTTTGTCTGCTCTTTGCGCAATTTTATTTTCTGCCATCTTTATTCTGGCTGGATGTTCTTCCCACTCAGAGGGTGCCGCAATAAGCACGGAACTGGGTTTTGTGGACATTTTGATTGGCCAGGGCAAGACCAAGGAAGCAATGGAGCTTTTGCAAAGGACGGAAAAGCTTGCTTCTACCCCGCTTGAAAGCATGGGTGTTTACAAGCGCTATGTTACCCTTGGAGAGTCGGGCCGTGCGGAGAAAGCTCTTAAGAAGGGGCTAAGAAAGCACAAGAAGGACAAGCAGCTGCTTGCGGTTTACGGAAATTTCCTGCTGGACCAGAACAAGACAAAAAAAGCCCTTAAGGTTACCAAGCCTCTTTCCGGTACCGAATATGGTTCCATTTATGCGGAGGCCTTTCTTTCTTACGCCTTGGAGACGGGGTGGAGTGCTGACGACTTGTTTGGAAAGACCTTCTTTTTGTTCAGGGGAAAGAAGAAGAATCCTGACCACACCGCCACCGCAAAGGAAAAGTTTGAGGTCTTCTATGATTCCCGCTTTGTTCCAATTTACCTGGACGCTGCTAGGAGCACAAAACTTTCCCGCTGGGCGCGTAATGCTGCTGCCCTTTGCATGAAGGAAGGCAATTTTAACAAGGCGTCAGAGGCCTATATTGGTAGCGTTGACTCTTTGGAAGATTCGCTTTTCTGGGGTTCTGTATTTTATGATGCAGGCCACTACACCGAAAGCCTTGAAGCTTTGCTTGCAGGGGATTCATTCCCAGGTTCTGTGGCGCTAAAGATTGAACACAAGGCACTGGAGGCGGATGACTATTACCTTCTTGAAGAGGATGCCGCCGCAGAAAAGATACGCAGTGAGCTTATAGACGTAATTTTGGCTGAATCTGCCAATGCAAATGCCGGTTTGACTTCTTATGCCAAGCAGGTGCTTCCTGTTGTTTACGTGAACAGCGCAATGTACTTAAAGAGCAAGAACGACCTTGCCAAGGAATTTAGCAGGCTGGACATTCTTGTTAACAAATTCCCGGATTACGTGCCTGGTCTTGCATCTTACGGTGACTATGCACTTTACCTTTTGAGCCGGCCACCGGAGGATAAGCTTTCGCAGGATTTACGCTATGCAGGTCTTAGAACAATGGCTATGGAAGAAGAGGACAGGATTCCAAAAATATCTCTGGAAGATGCCATTGAAAAAATAGATGCGTCTCTTGAGCGGACTAATAATCCAAGGCTAATAGTTATACGCGAGCAACTTTTGGCGGAATTGCACCGTGAGTGGGAGACTGAGCACAAGGCAAGCCGTGTTTGGCCGCTTTTGGAAAAGAATGCTCTGGAAAAGGCTTCTTTGTTCCCCGATGATGTTATTCACTATGCGGTTGTTGTGCTGCTTAACAATGGACACGCAGATGACGCAAGGGATTTGTTCATAAAATACGAGCAGTCTTTGCACGAGGAAGCCATTACCGGAAAGAAGAAGTCGGGAGAGGATGATGATGGTCTTCCTCCAAAGTTTGAGCCTTCTGAGCATCCGGAACTGCTGGATCTTTGGGAATGTGAAGCCGCTGCCTGGTTCTACGTAAAGGATGGCCGCATAGACGAAGCACAGTCAATGTATAGGCATATTATAGAAAACTTTTCAAAGAGAAGCCCAATCTTTAGTTCCGGCGGAAAGACAGAGGCTGTAACGAATGCCTACATCAATGCCGCAAACATCTACGCGGGAAGGGGGCAGAGCGCTTTGGCCTTGGACAGCCTAAAGAAAGCTTTGCCAAGAACCTTGGACGAGGGCTTAAAGGCAGACGTTTTGTACCGCATTGGAAAGGAATACTACTATCAGGGTGACTACAAGAATGCAATCCGTTCGCTCCAGTATTCGCTTAACCAGGACAACGGGCAGAACAAGGTGCGTAACCGTGCAAGGCTTATCCTAAAGCAGGCGCAAGACAAGAACAAATAAATCTTTGAACGTAACTGTTAATTTTATTAGGCAAATTTCTAGCTTTATACTTGTAACTACAAAATTGGCTCCCAGCGATTTTTGCCCCGAAAAAAGGCTTCC
>DJYC01000061.1:0-26425 GCA_002448445.1 Treponema sp. UBA6988 | reverse complement strand
TCAAAAATCGCTTCCGCCAATTTCTCAACTTCAATATGTAATCTTGAATTGGAATTTATAGAAAGAAATTAAGGTATTTCCTAAATCGAAGGTTAAATGAGATTCTTGTTTTTCACGATAGGAGCATATGGGAAAAAGGAATGAAAAAACCGGGTCATTTTTACCCTTTGGGGTAAGAGCCCGGTTTTTTTTGTGTCATTTTGACCCAGAAATTATTTTGTCTGCATATCTTTAATCCAAAAATACGCAGTTTAGGCAATTTTTTTTGCTATTCGATGACGGCGATGATGTCTGAATTCTTAAGGATAAGATAGTCTTCACCGTCAATTTTGATTCCTGTTCCGGAATACTTGTCGTAAAGAATTTTTTCTCCTGGTTTTACGGTGATTTTTTCTTTTTCTGTGCCCGGACCGACAGCTTCTACTGTTGCCTGCTGGGTTTTTTCCTGTGAAGTTTCAGGAATGATGATTCCGCCTGCTGATTTTGTCTCTGCAGCTACCTGCTTTACCAATACGCGGTCTGCCAAAGGTCTGATTTTCATTATATTTCCTCCAAATGTATGTTATTAAAAGCCTGTATAACAAATTTCTGTCATGCTGAACTTGATTCAGCATCTACAGATTCCGAAACAAGTTCGGAATGACGGTTATTTATTATTCGTTATACTAAAATATAATAAATTTTGTGCTTGGGCGTCAAATAAATTCGGCAGGGAATTTTTTGTAATTTTTTTGTGGCGTTTAAAAAGTTGGCATGAAAGTTGCTATTTCTTTATTGAAAATATTTAGCGAGGAGTGGCAATTATGGAAGCTGCAAAGACTTTTACACCTGTTTATGATGACGAAAATGTTTTGAACCTCTATCTTAAGGAAATCAACAAGATTCCGTTGCTTTCTCGCGAAGAAGAAAATGAGCTTGCGCTAAAGGCAAAGGCTGGCGACAAGGCCGCAAAAGACAAGATTGTTAGTGCAAACCTGCGCTTTGTTGTGAATGTTGCAAAGAAGTACCAGAGCCACGGACTTGACCTTACGGATTTAATCAGCGAAGGAAACATTGGCCTTCTTACCGCAATAGACCACTTTGACGTGGAAAAGGGCTACCACTTTATTTCCTATGCCGTCTGGTGGATTCGCCAGGCAATTCTTAAGGCCATTTGCGAAAAGAGCCGTGCCATCCGCTTGCCGCTCAACAGGGCAAACGAGCTTGTTCAGATAGAAAAGACCCGCAAGGCTATTGGCCACAAGAAGAACGAAGACAGTGAATTCCGCGAAATTGGCAAGATGCTGGGAATGTCTCCAAGCCATGTGCGTGAGCTTGTAAACCTGGGCCGCGACATGATAAGCCTTGATGCCCGCATTGCTGGGGATGACACCGGCAGGAATACCGTTGCTGACTTTATAGAAGACACATATTACGCTTCTCCTGACTACCAGGCAATCAACAATTCCATGAAGGATGACATAGACAGCGTTCTTAACACGCTTAAGCCAAAGGAAGCAAAGGTTTTGCGCCTGCGCTACGGTCTTGGCGGCGGCCGTCCAATGTCTCTTAAGGAAGTGGGTGATGCCTGCAACCTTACCAAAGAAAGGATCCGCCAAATAGAAAAGCGTGCCCTTGTGCGTATGCAGAACCCAGCACGTATGAGCAGGTTGGAATCTTATGTTGCCTAAGGCAAATATTTCTTAGCAGGGTACTTGAAATTAATCCTAGCCCCGATTGGAAGGGCGGCGCAGCCGTTGCCGCTGGGTGAGGTCCCTGAGCGTAGTCGAAGGGCCGAACTCCGGCAATGGAGCGGTAGCGGAACCCTGGAAAGCGGGTAAAAATGCCCTCCTTGGCATTTTTACCCGCAAGTTTTCTTCCGAAAACTTGCCCATGTAAATGGAAAACAGATGACGCACCCTCCATGGTGCTGCTTGTTTGCGGTATATTGAAAATGCCAAGGAGTTTACCCGGACACGGAGTGACGGGTACAGTTTGACCATACAAGCTGCTTCAAAAGAAAAAAATATTTACCAATAATAAGAATAGAAAGAAAAGTCGCTTTCTGATATAATAAATCCGCTGATTTTATTAACAGGAGACAAATTTGGCGGACATACATGTTTTTCCGGAAGCCCCGGAAGGAACACCGGAGAGTGACTTTGTTCACCTGCACGTGCATTCGGACTATTCGCTTTTGGACGGAGCTTCCAAGCTAGACACGCTGATTGCAAAGGCAAAGCGGCTGAACATGAAGGCCCTTGCGCTTACAGACCACGGCAACATGTTTGGCGTTCTGAACTTTGAGCATATCTGTCATGCTAATGGCATAAACCCTGTGTGCGGAGAGGAATTTTACGTTGCATACAAGGACCACACGGAAAAAACAGACATTCCTTTTGGCAGGAACGGTCATCATGCCCACAACTTTCACCTTATCCTGCTTTGCAAAAATCAGACCGGCTACAAGAACATGTGCTGGCTTTCTTCCATTGCTTTTCAGGAAGGACTTTATTACGGCAAGCCCCGCATAGACTTTGAGCTTTTAAAGCGCTACCATGAGGGTATAATCTGCCTTTCTGCCTGTATTCAGGGGGAAATTCCCCAGCTTTTGATGAACGGACGCACGGAAGAGGCCTACCAGGTTGCAAAGGAATACAAGGAACTTTTTGGGGCGGATCATTACTATATAGAAATCCAGAGCCACGGTTTGGAAGACCAGATTAAGGTTGCGCCGCTTTTGGTAAAGCTTGCCAAAGACCTGGACATTCCGATTGTCCTTACAAACGACGTTCACTATGCAAACCAGGATGATGCCGAAGCCCAGGATGCCCTGCGCTGCATTGGATTCAAGAAGCTTTTGGACGAACCCCACCAAAAGATGGGCGGTGACCAGAACATTGCAGAATGGTACCTTAAAACTGCGGACGAGATGAAGAAAATCTTTCCCCAGTGGCCAGAGGCTGTTGAAAATACAAAGAAAATCGCCGCCATGTGCGACCTTACGATTCACCAGTATAAGACACAGGAGCTTAAGGACTGCCTTCCCCGCTTTGAGCTGCCTGCCGAATTCCGCACCCATGGTGATGACTACAAATCCGACCAAGATGACTACATGCGCTACATCGTAGAAGAGGGGCTTAAGAAGCGCTACAAGGAGATTACCCCGGAAATCCGTGAGCGTGTTGAATATGAACTTGGAATCATCTTTAAGATGGGTTTTTCCGGCTACTTTTTGATTGTTTGGGAATTCATCAACTGGTCCAAGTCTACCTATGACAATGTGAATAAAATTCCCAAGCCTTACATTCCTATTGGGCCGGGACGTGGTTCGGGTGCAGGTTCCGTGGTTGCCTACTGCATGACCATTACGGACATTGACCCCTTCCGCTACAAGCTGATTTTTGAACGCTTTTTGAATCCTGAACGCGTTTCCATGCCGGACTTTGACGTTGACATGGACTTCGACTACAGGCAGGACATTATCCAGCATACCCGTGACCTTTACGGTGACCCCCAGGTTGGCCACATTGTTACCTTTGGAACCCTAAAGCCAAAGAACTGTATTGCAGACGTTGGGCGCGTGCTTAACATTCCGCTTAACGAAGTTGCAATGCTAAAGAAGTGCATTCCCGACAACCCCAAGGCCAAGCTTAAGGATGCCTTTACTCCGCCGGACGAAAAACACCCGGACAACGGGCAGCTTATTCCCTACAAGGACGACCCAAAGTACAAGAGGCTTTTTGAGCTTGCGTCCAAGCTTGAGGGCGTTAACCGCAACACGGGTCTTCATGCTTCGGGTATGGTAATTGGTCTTACCGCCTTGCCGGACTGGGCACCTGTATTCAAGGACCCAAAGACCGGGGAAGTTGGCGTTCAGTATACAATGGACATAATTGAGCCCTGCGGTCTTGTAAAGATGGACTACCTTGGGCTAAAGACGCTTTCCCTTATCCGCTATGCAGAGAACATAATCAACAAGCACAAGAAGGAAGGGGAGCCTGATTTTGTTACCGCAAACGTAAGCGAGTCTGACGAAAAGACCTTTGACCTTTTCTGCCGGGGAGACACGGTTGCAGTCTTCCAGTTTGAATCTCCGGGTATGCAGAAGATTTTGCGCCAGGCACAGCCCAGACGCTTGGAAGAACTTGTCGCCTTGAACGCGCTTTACCGCCCCGGCCCTATGGACTACATTCCCCAATATATTGAAGGAAAGTGGCATCCGGAAACAATCCATTACCCGGACCCCTGCCTTGAGGATATTCTAAAGGAAACATACGGTGTTATGGTTTACCAGGAGCAGATTATGCAGGTAAGCCAGAAGATTGCAGGATTCAGCCTGGGTGCCGCAGACATGCTCCGACGCGCCATGGGTAAGAAGAAGCCAGAAGTCCTTATGGGAAAAAAGAAGGACTTTGAGGAAGGTGCAATCAAGAACGGCTTTACAAAGGAACACGCAGACGAAATTTTTGAAATCATGGTTCCTTTTGCGGGCTACGGCTTTAATAAGAGCCATGCGGCGGCTTATTCGGTTGTTGCCTACCGCACAGGCTACCTAAAGGCCCACAAGCCTGCTGAATTTATGGCGGCAAACCTTACCAACGAAATTACTTCCACGGACACCCTGCCTGTTTATATAGAAGAAGCCCGCAAGATGGGTATTCCGGTTGACGCTCCAGATGTTAACCGCTCGGACGTTATATTTGATGTAGTGGACGGGCACATAGTCTTTGGCCTTAAGGGAATCAAGGGCATGGGGGAAGGTGCTGCAACCGCTATAGTAAAGGAGCGCGAGGCAAACGGCCCTTTCAAGTCATTTGACGACTTTATCTCCCGCATAAGCTTCCAGGAAGTGAACAAGAGGGCAATAGAAGTTCTTATAAAGACCGGCGGATTTGACAAGCTGGACAAGAACAGGGCAACCCTAATCCTCAACTACGAAAGGGCCATTCAGTATGAAGAAAAAAAGAGGCTCGGCAGTGACAGTGGTCAGGTTTCTCTCTTTGAGGACGCAGGAATAAAGGAATTTGCTGACTTTAAGTATGAAGATGTTGAAGAAATGCCCAAGATGGAGCTTCTTAATATAGAAAAGGAACTGATTGGCTGCTACGTTTCGGGGCACCCCTTGGATGAATGGAGGCACGCCATAGAAAAATGCGCCACCCTTACCAGCGAGAACATAGAAAGGGCGGGAAAGGAAGACAAGGCGGAAAAAGCGGCGCTAGAGGCTAGCGGAAGAAAGCCCTGGCAGATGAAGAACACCGGAAGAAGCTATGTTGCCATAGGAATGATTCAAGGCCTTAGGCAGATACTTACAAAAAAAGGCGACCAGATGTGCTTTGCCAAGCTTGCGGACTTTAAGGGTGCGATAGACATTACCTTCTTTCCAAAGGTATGGGAGCAGCTAAAGGACAAAATTCAGGACGAGGGGGTCTATGCCTTTAAGGGAAAGGTTGACGGTAGCAGGGAAAGCCCCAGCCTTCTTGTGGACACAATGGAAGACCCTAAGGCCCTGGAGGAAAAGTCTATTGCTGCCGTGCATATAAAGATGAGGGATGCTTTTTCTTCCCTAAAAGAAATAAGCCCTTTGCGGGATTTTTTATTTGGCGCAAACGGCAATTGTGTAGTATATTTTCATATAAGCGTAAATGGATCTCCTTTTACGGTAAAAGCAAACCAGCAGATGCAAGTTCCTTCAACTCCTGATTTTATACAGAGCTTAAAGGATCAAAACCTTGTTGAAGATGTCTGGTGTGAATAAAAATTAGTTTAAGAGGTTTTTATGCCAAGAACAATATTTTCCATACTTTCCTTTGTTGTTTCTGTCTATGCGCTGCTTTGCTTTTTGCGCATACTGCTAACATGGGTTCCTGCCCTTTCCTACAGCCGGTTTTCCCGCTTCTTGGGCAAGGTATGCGACCCCTACCTGAATGTTTTCCGTGGAATCAAGTGGCTAAGGCTGGGCAGCTTTGACTTTTCCGCCGCACTGGGCTTGTGCATACTGGGCGTCCTTGCAACCATGCTTTCGAGCTTTGCCGGCAGGTCTGCAATAACTTTGAGCATGGTTTTGCAGATGGTGATACAGCTTGTCTGGTCAATCATAACTTCAATTATAACCTTCCTCATAATCGTTCTGGCGGTAAGGCTTATAGTTCTTCTTGTAAGAAAAGGACAGTACTATTCAAGCCCCATACTTGACCAGATAGACGCTTCAATTTCTCCGCTTGTATACAATATTGCCCGCACCTTTACCGCAGGAAAAAAGGTCAGCTATTCCACAGCCCTTGTAATTGCGATAATCGCACTCACTTTGATAATAGCAGCAGGCTCAATATTGATTTGGCAGATTTGCAGAATTTTAGCGGGAATTTCTTTCTAGGTCCGGATGAAGCTTTCCGAACTGGGGACCCCGCTGGAAAGTCTTGCGGGTGTTGGAAAATCAAAGGCATCTCTTTTTAGCCGGCTGAACATCTTTACCGTTGGCGACCTTTTGGGAACCTATCCACGTGACTGGGAAGACAGGACAAAGGCATGTACCCTTAGCCAATACGCCCAGAACTACGGAAAGGTTCACACGGTATGCAAGGTGCTTGCCCACGACTTTTTTGGCTACGGCAAAATGAAGACCCTAAAGATAGCCGTAACCGATGGAAGTGCAAACGCATTCCTTATAGCCTTTAACCGTCCCTTCCTGCAAAAATCACTGCCGGAAGGAAGCATAATAAGCGTAACAGGAAAATTTGAACTTAGATACAATACGCTACAGGCATCGTCTTTTGAAGCAGAAAGGCTTTCATATTCGGGCGAGCTTGCAGACTGGCAGGGCAAACCCATACCGGGCAGCGGAGTTTTGCCGGTTTACCCGCTCACAGAAGGCATAACGCAAAAAATCTACCGCAAGATTGTTGCGGCGGCATTGCAGCAGTACGGAAAGTCACTGGAAGATGATTTGCCCGCTTTGATAATCCAGGAGCGTAAGCTTTTGCACAAGGCACAAGCCCTGGCCTTTATTCATCAGCCTAAGGACATAAGCCAGGTCCTTCTTGCCAAGCGTACCCTCATTTACGAAGAGCTTTATTTTTTTGAATACAAGATGGCAGAGCACACCCTTCGCCACAGGGGCAGCCTTCCTTCTATAGAACAAGCGGCGGTTTTTGATGCTGCCAAGAATCCTTCTGCGGAAGAGAAAGCAGGTCTTGCACAAGGCATTCCAAGTGCAGCATCTTATTTTTCAACACCGGACGTAAGCAAAAGTGAATTCATGGAATCCCTTTCCCCAAGGCAAAAACAGCTTGTGGAACGACTTCCCTTTGAATTTACCCAGGGGCAGATGGCGGCCATTTTCCAGATGAACCGGGACATAGACAAAAGCCAGGATGAACTTAACACGCTCAAGAACCGCCCGGAGGCTTTGGAAAAACAGCCCTTTTCCATGCAGAGGCTCTTGCAGGGAGACGTAGGTTCTGGAAAGACACTTGTTTCCTTTATGCTTTGCCTGCGTACCATAGACTACGGCGGCCAGTGCGCACTTATGGCACCAACGGAACTTCTTGCAAGACAGCATGCAGAAAACGCGGCCAGCTTGCTTGAGCCAATCGGTGTAAAAGTTGCATTCCTTACCGGAAACCTTAAGGCGGCAGGAAGGCAGGCTTTGCTTAATGCCCTAAAAGACGGAAGCGTAAACTTTGTAGTGGGAACACACGCGCTTTTTAGCCGAAACATCCAGTATGCAAACCTCCAGCTTGCGGTAATAGACGAGCAGCACCGCTTTGGAGTTACCCAGAGGGAATCAATACTTGCAAAGGGCAGGATTGCAGCTCAGGCTTCCACAGGCGGTTCAAGCGAATACAGCCACACTCCCGACCTTCTTATGATGAGCGCAACACCCATTCCGCAGACATTGGCCCTAACCGCATTCGGAGACTTGGACGTAAGCACAATACACAGCATGCCGCAGGGAAGGCTTCCGGTAAAGACCTACCTTAGTGTTATGGGAAACGAAAGGAATGCCTACGAAGCAGTCCGCAAAGAGCTTATGGCTGGACACCAGGCATATTTTGTATACCCAAGAATCGGGGAAGACGAGCCTTTGGAACAAGATGCGGCAGAAAACCAGGGCAACCTAAAGTCCGCACAGGAAATGTTCAATTTTCTTTCCAAAGAAGTCTATCCCACATTCAAGTGCGCGCTTGTGCACAGCAAGGTGGAAGAAGAAGAAAGCCGACAGATTCTTGAAGACTTTAGGCAGAACAAGATACAGGTTCTGGTTGCAACAACGGTTGTAGAAGTTGGCGTGGACGTGCCGAATGCAACATGCATCGTAATAGAGCACGCAGACAGGTTTGGACTTGCGGAACTTCACCAGCTTAGGGGTAGGGTTGGAAGAAACAGTCTGCAAAGCTATTGTTTCCTTATCTACGGAAAAAACATTACTCCAGTAGGCATAGAGCGTCTAAAAGCCCTGCACCAGACAAACGACGGCTTTAAAATAGCAGAAGAAGACCTAAGGCTCCGTGGCCCGGGAGAAGTTTCGGGAACTGCCCAGTCAGGCTACCTGACGCTTGGAATTGCAGATTTGGCCCGCGACAAAGACATTCTTATGCAGGCCCGTTACGATGCGTTTGAAATGCTAAGGCGTTCAAGCTAAAATCACATGGTCCAGTCAAAGTCGCCGCTTACAACAACATCCCTGTGTCCCTTAACAATCTGACCGATTACGTAAGCGTTTATCTTGTTTTTCTTCATGTGCTTGATTATGTCTTCTGCATGTTCCTTCTTTGCAACAACCGTAAGGCCAACCCCAAGGTTAAAGGTTCTGAGCATTTCTTTTTCCGAAACATTTGCAGTCTTTTTTATCAATTTAAAAATATCCAGAATCTGGTATTTTGAAGCATCAATGCTTGCAGAAAGATTGTCCGGCAGAATGCGGTTAAGGTTTTCGCAAATGCCGCCGCCTGTAATGTGGGCAAGACCCGTTATCCAGTTTGTAGGGAACAAATCCTTTAGTGCCTTGTAGTAGCACCTGTGCGGTTCCAAAATAACATCGATGAATTTTTTCTTCCCGATTTTTGCATCCATAATCTGGGGGTATTTTTTCATCACCTTTCTTACAAGAGTGTAACCGTTCGTGTGGATTCCGCTTGATTCAAGAGAAATTACTACGTTGCCTTCTTTGATTTTTGAACCGTCTATGATTTTGCTTTTTTCTACAATGCCAACAATGCTGGAGGTTAGAATATATGTGCCTGCTTTTAGAACGCCGGGCTGCTCAGAAGTTTCGCCTCCTGTAAGCACACATTCCTGCTTCTTGCATGCGTCTGCAACAGACTTTACAATTTTGTTTATGTCTTCCTTATTCATCTTTCCGCAGATGATTGCATCCTGAACCGTAAGCGGCCTTGCACCCATAACGATGCAGTCGTTTATAAGATGATTTATCATGTCGTAGGAAACGTTTTCCAGCTTTCCGTATTGCGCTGCCAAAAGCTGCTTTGAACCAGGTTCCTCTGTCTTTAAAACAAGAACCGGATTTTTGTACTCCTTAAATTTGATGTCGTACAAAGAAGAAAATGCGCCAATTTTATTCAGCACCCTTTCGTTGTCTGTATTCAAGGCCTTAGCCATTGCCTTTTTTGTCTCGTTAGCCAAGTCAATATCAACATCATACTTAAGATTTTTTTTCATGATAAGTCCCCATTAATTTGCGGTGTTTGAGTTACCTTCCATTATACAACAATTCAAACCTCTTGCAACAGATGTTCTTCCTTCTCTGGAGCCGCCTTTATGGTTAAACTGCCCCTTCGGGGATCAAGTGTATTACGGGCTTTCCGGGGCATGGAATTCGGTAGCAATTAGCGCCAAGGAGGGCGCGTCATTTGTTGGCATAAAACGCTTGGCAAGTTTTTGCAAAAAACTTGCGTGGAGAAAATTACAAGGATGTAATTTTCTCCACATTGCGCCCCCTCCAATCCCGGCTAGGCTTTATTTGCAGAATATAGAAAACTCGGTGCGTAAACTCACCGAAATTTGCTCAATTTCGTAAATTTTCCTTAAAATTGGTGGGTAAAACTCACTGGAATTGGGCTTTGGGCGGGAATATAATATGCTCATAAAGTTAAATATTTATTCAAGGAGAAACAAAATGAAAAGATTTTCTAAGGTTATGGTTGTGTTGGCGGCGCTGCTTTTGGGCTGTGCATTTATCGGATGTGAAAATGGTTCGTCATCTGGAGGTGGAAAAATAGTAGCAGGCGCAAGGGTTTTTAACTTAAAAGAAATCACATTGACTAACTATGAAGATCCAGACGATAGTTCAACAAAAACTAAAACTACTTTTACCAGTTCAGATCCCGAGTGGAATGATCTGAGGGAAATTTTTGGTTCCACTGTTTATTATAAGGATGGGACTTACAGTCTTACGGGTGCAGAAGGTTCTTTTAAAGAAGAAGAAGACTTTATAGAATTTCTAAAAGGCATTACTTCAAATAAAGACCTTGATGATTATGGTGTTGATGTTAATGATGTTGGTGTGCTGCTGGGTGGTGATGATATTTTAATTGATGTTGGTAACTTGTTTGAAAACCATTTGACATTTGATTACGATTGGTATGAATGAAAACTAAACGTTGTTGGTCAAACATTCGATAACCGTTTGAAATAAAGCTGGTGGGTATAATCCTGCCGGCTTTTTTTTTTGCGGCGGGGCGGTAAGTGCCGGGGTTCTTGAAAGAAAACGTCTGTTGCTATATAATTTACTCTAGAGTAAATTACTTTGGAGTAAATAATGGATAAGGAAAATGAAATATTCATTGGCAGGACGGCTGAACTCAGTTTTTTGGAAAAGCTTTATAATTCCAGGAATTTTGAGATGCTCATTCTGCATGGCCGCCGCAGGGTTGGTAAGTCTTATCTTCTAGGCCATTTTGCAGGTCTTCACTCAAAGAACACAGTTTATTTTACAGGCGACAAATCCTCAGAAAAAACAAACGTAAAAAATTTTTGTGACGAGCTGAATAAAGTTCTAAAAGCGGGAGATTTTCTTGATTCATTTGAAAAATGGAGCGATGTTTATTCCTTTATCAAGAATACCCAAATAAAAGAGCGTCTTGTAATCATAATCGATGAGTTCACTTATCTTTACAGCTCAAATCCTGCTTATGATTCAGGGCTTCAGATTGCAATAGACACAATCCTCAAAAAGAAAAATATTTTCCTTATTCTCTGCGGATCGGAGGTGTCTGTAATAGAGGACATAATCGACAATTCCTCAAAGCCCCTGTATGGCCGTAAAACAGCCGAGCTTAAGCTTTGTCCTTTTACATACAGGGAGTCACGTGAGTTCTTTCCCAAATACAATGACGAGCAGGCATTGTGCGCATATTCAATCCTTGGGGGGATTCCTTTTTACCTTACGCTTTTTGACGACAGCCGTTCAATCAGGGAGAACATCATCACGCACTGTCTTTCTACTACGGGAGTCCTCTTTAATGAGATAGAGACACTTCTTAGGATGGAACTTAAGGAAACATATTTTTACAAGAGCATCATGCTTGCCATAAATGCAGGGGCATCGACATTTGAAAAAATAAGGGACAAAGTGGGAGAGGAGCCTGCAAAAATCGCAAAGTATCTGAGTGTCCTGTCCAATCTGGGGTTTATCAAAAGGGAAATTCCGTGCGGAGAAAAGCAGACCAGCCGCAATACGCTTTACTCAATCTGCGACAACTATTTTGCATTTTATTTTATGTTCATTTTCAAGAAGCAGAACATGCTGAACGGACTTATCTCTCCTAGGCTGTTTTACGAGCGGGAGATTACAAAGGAAAGGCTGAATACATTTATCGGTCACCGCTTTGAGGCAATCTGTGAGGCCTATCTCAAGGATCTTTTTTACAACGGCAAGATGCCTTTTTTTGCAGAGAATCTTGGCCGCTGGTGGGGTAACAATCCAGTCCTTAAAAGGCAGGAGGAAATAGATTTGATTGCAACTGATGAGGAGAATGCCCTTTTCTGCGAGTGTAAATATACAGAAAAAAAATTCGATGAGAGTCAGCTCAAGGATTTGAAGGATTCCGCCCTGTGCATAAACCGGCCGAACAAATATTTTATGATATTTTCAAAGAAAGGTGTTTCAAGCGGAGTGGAAAAAGCAATAAAAGACAAAGACACATATTTTGTTGTTACGGTCAAAGAATTATTAAAATAGTGGGGCAAGAGTCAAACAAGTTTTAAAATTTGTTTTAAGCCTTCCACAAAAATTCAGTGGGTAAAACTCACTGGATTTTTTGCTTTTGGGAATGTTAGAATAACAAGATATGAACGAGAAAAAATCCTTAAAACAGATAATTGAAATTGCTCTGCTTGTAATAGTCTTTGGCTGTATAGATTTTCTGGCGGTTCTTCTTTTTCAGGACATCCTTGATATTCCGCTTTTTTTAGACACGATTTTTATGACGGCAACGCTATTCCTTTTTGGTCCTGTGGTGGCATTTTTGGAATACCTTGTTTATATGGGCATCTCGTGCATACGGATGATGTTCGCTTGTGGTTCCGCGCACATGATTTATCTCTACTCAATTTCCGCGCTCACAATCATTGTGATTACGTGGCTTTTCATTCGCAGAAAGGGCAGCCTTAAAAAGAATGTGAACAGAACTTTTATCATTTTGCTTTCGGCGGCAATCTTCTCGGGGCTTGCATGTTCCGTAGTATCAGGATTCATCAACTTTTTCATTTACTTTAAGAATGAGAATGATTTGGCTTACGATAGGGTTATCTTCGCATTCAACGGCGAGCAGTTCGGCTTCCTTGCGTCTGCAATTCTTGGACGTATACCTGTTACGATTCTTGACAGGATTATTACAACCTTTGCTGCGTTTGGGATATTCAATCTGTATTCAAAAATAAAAACATCTATACAAAAGATTGGTGAGGGGGGGGGAGTGCAGCTTCCTTTGGAAACTGAGAATAAATTATGAAAAAACTTCCCTTCATCTTTTTGATTTTGATGGTCCTCTTCTCATGCAGTCTGGAGAAAAAAACTTTTTCTGACCCATCTTACGATTCTCTTTCTACCGCGGAAATTTCCGAGCTTTCTTTGTCTGATGCACAGAATATGGTTTTTCAACTTGAGGAAAAGAACAGAATCCTTGAGAAAACACACCAGATTCTCTTTAAGTTTTTTCTCTGCCTGATTGCGACCATTATAACAATAGCCGCAGTTCTTGCCTTTTTGAACGCTAAGGAGAACAGACGCAAGGACAAAATTATCTACAGCTCTGAGCAGTTTCTCCAACATTCAATCCGGGTTCAGGAAGCGGAGCGCAAGAGGATAAGCCAGGAGCTTCACGACTCTGTTGCTCAAAGCATGTGCTACGTTTCTCTTCTTGCGGAAAGCCTTTCGGACAAGGATATTGCAAGGAAAATAATCGAAACGCAGAACGGGAACATAGAAAGCATACGGAAGCTTTGCTACAACCTTACACCGCCTGCAATCACTGGAAGCAACATCATTCCATCCATATCGCTTCTGGGGCAGAAAATATTCGGTACGGAGCAGACAGGCTTCCAGTTCCGTGTTGTCTGCGAACCGTCCGTGGGCTTTGAAGGCTACAACGGCGATGTGCTTATGAACATCTACCGCATAGTGCAGGAGGCTTTGCAGAACATTTATAAGCATGCAAAGGCATCGGAAGCAACTGTTCTTTTTAGGAATGGAGAGAAGGGAAGGCTAAAAATCATTGTGACCGATGACGGCTGCGGAATGGATGGGCATCTTGTGGAGCAGATTAACAGCGGGCTTTTTGAGAACGTTAAGAATATGCACTTTGGGCTAAGGAACATTTTTGAGCGCGTAAAATTCCTTGGGGGAACGATTGCTTATTTTTCCGAAAAGGACGCGGGAACAAGAATCAAACTGGAGATTTAAAATGTCAAAAACCTTCTATATAGTAGACGACCACGAAATGCTTAGGCTTGGAACCATCTCCTATATTCAAAACAACTCCGCCTGGATTTGCACAGGAAGCTCCGGCAGCTACGATACTGCTCTTTTGGAACTTGAAAAATTCAGCAAACTGGGAAAGCTTCCGTCCCTTGTAATTAGCGACCTGAACTTTTACGGAGAGGACACAGGCTTTTCTCTTGTGCGCAAGATTCATGACTTGTACCCGGAAGTTAAGATTGTTGTGTTTTCAATGTTTTTTGCCCCTGGTGTGGTTCAGAATGCCATGCAGAGCGGTGCTTCGGGCTATGTCTCAAAAAACGCCTTTTCCAGTGAGCTTCTTTTGTGCATGGACAAGGTTATGGCAGGGGAAACTTTTATCCAGAGCGAGCTTGAGCAGAGCCTGCAACAGTTTACGGATTTTACCGATGCGCTGACCCGCCGCGAAAAAGACGTGCTTAACCTGCTTTTGCGCCGCATGAGCAACGACCAGATTTCTGATGAACTTGGCATAAAGCGGCGTGCTGTTGAAAACTATATCTCTAGCATTTACGAAAAGATAGGCATAAACGACAGGGCAGAGCTTCTTTTAAGGTACGGAAACATGATTTAAGGCAGGAATCTTCTGGCTTTTGCGGAAAAAAAACTAGCCCCGACAGGAAGGGCGCGCGTAGCGCGTTCCGTAGGAATGGAGGCGAAAGCCGGAACCCTGTATGGCGGGGAATGCCAAGGAGCTGGACGGACACGAAGTGCCGGACACAGTTTGACCATAAAGGTGGCTCCAAAAAATAAAAAAAAGATTAGATTCAGATGCAAGTATACTTCCTATTAATACCATTGCATAATTGCCATTGCTTTTTTGCTGTTGCTTTTTTGCAACTATCTCTATAAAATGGGAGAAAAAATTTGCTTGTGGAGCTGGAAAATGATAGAAGTAAAAAACGTTTCCCGCTGCTTTGGAGACTTCCGGGCGGTTGACGGTATTAGCTTTTCAATTCAAACCGGTGAGATAGTAGGCCTTTTGGGACCAAACGGAGCCGGAAAAACTACGACCATGCGCATGATTGCAGGCTATCTTGAACCTACTTCCGGATGTGTGGAAGTTGACGGCCTTGATGTTACGGTCAATGGAGTTCAGACAAAGGCAAAAATCGGTTACATGCCGGAGTCCGCACCCCTTTACAGCGACATGATTGTTTATGACTACCTTTGCTACATTGCAGATACACTCGGAAAAGACAAGAAAGAAAAAGTTCCCGAGCTTGCACGTATCTGCGGCCTAAAAGACCAGATGCACAAAAATATTGGCGACCTTTCCCGTGGAAACCGCCAGCGCGTTGGCCTTGCCCATGCCCTTATGGGAGACCCGGAAATCCTTATCCTTGACGAACCAACAAGCGGCCTTGACCCCAACCAGGTAAGCGAAGTGCGTTCCCTAATCCGTGAAATAGGAAAGACAAGAACCGTCATTATTTCCACCCACATCCTTAGCGAAGTGGAGATGCTCTGCAACCGCGTCATCATCATCAGTGGCGGAAAAAAAGTTGCAGACAGCCCCACGGCCCTTCTTAGGCAGTCGTATGGACAAAAGGCGGCTGTTGTGCTTACTGTTGGCGGCCCTTCTGCGGAGGATGCAAAATCTGCCCTGGAGACCTTGCCCTTTGTTGCCTCATGCTCAACAACCATGGAAGACGGTAAAGTGAATGCGGTTATTTCGCTTGACGAGGCTTCCGCTTCCCTTAAGGCCGGTGAAGATGTGCGTCCCTCCGTTGCGCTTTTTGTTTTTGACCGCAAGTGGGATTTGTATTCGCTGGATTTGGCAAAGAACAGTCTGGAAGATGTGTTCAGAACATTAACAACTGGAGGCGAAAGCAATGTCTAATAAGAAAAAGGCTTCTTGGGCGGTCATCTGTTCACGTGAACTTTCTGCTTTGTTCACAAGCCCTATACCATATATTGTTTGTGTCGTGTTCCTGCTGGTTGCGGGAATAATGTTTTTTTCAACTTTCTTCCTTATAAAGCGTGCTGAACTTAGGGGCTTCTTTGAATACCTTCCCCGCCTTTTTAGCCTCTTTATTCCGGCTCTTACCATGCGGGTCTTTAGCGAAGAAAAAAGAAGCGGCAGTCTGGAAACCCTGCTTACCCTTCCGGTAACACCCCTTTCTGTGGTAGCAGGAAAATATCTTGCTTCCCTTGTTTCCTGTTTAATGCTTTTAGTTCCGACGCTATTTTACGTTTTAACATGCTGCCTTCTTGGCGAAGTTGATGCAGGTCCTATTGTAGGCGGCTACATTGGTGCAATTCTTTTGGCGGCATCTTACTGCGCAGTCGGAGTCTTCTCTTCTTCCGTTACCAAGAACCAGATTGTCTCCTTCTTTATCTCTTTTGCAATCTGTGCTTTCCTAAGCTTCTGCGGAATGTTTGCAGTCCTTATGCCAAGTTCACTTGTGCGCGGAATAAAGTTCCTTTCTTCAACATCGCACTTTGAGTCTATTGCACGCGGAATAATAGACAGCAGGGACATAATCTACTTCCTTAGCATTACAGCCCTCTTCTTTGCACTAACCGTTGCAAGCATAACAAATTCTAAAAAGAAGATTCCTGTGCTGGACATGGTTCTCTTTGCGGCAATCCTTCTTATGCTGAACCTTGTTGGCGGAAAGGCATTCGTTCGCGGAGACCTTACGGAGGCAAAATCCTATTCTCTTTCTCCTGCAAGCCGCGACGTATGCGCAACCCTTGAGCAGCCCCTGCAAATAAAGGTATTCTTCTCGGAAAATCTTCCTGCAGACCAGAATGCTGTAAGGCAGTATGTTCAGGATATGCTTACCGAATACAAAAACGCTTCCGGTAAGAAGCTTACTGTTGAATACTTTGACACAGAAAAGGACGAGAATGCTTCCATGGCTGGCGGCTACGGACTTCAGCAGGTTCAGATTCAGGAAATAAAAAACAACGAGGTTGGCTTTAAGAATGTCTTTATGGGTCTTGTCTTTACCTATGCAGACCAGATTGAATGTCTTGACCCGGTAACCCAGGCCAGCGGTTTGGAATACAAGATAACAACTTCAATTTCGCGCCTTATCCGCAACACGAATATCCTTGCCGGAATGAAGGAAACCCCAAAGCTTACCCTTTACAAGTCCAGCAACCTTTTGAATTTTGAGATAAGCGGAATGGACAAGGTTGACCAGATTGTAAAGAACGCATACGAGCTTGTAAACAAAAAGGCAAACGGTCTTATTGAATTCCAGTCAATAGATCCTTCCGGGGATGAATGCCTTTCTTTGCGTGAGCGCTACGGAATTCAGGTTATACGCACAAAAGACGAAAACCGCTCTGAATCCCTTGCAGCCCTTGGACTTGTTTTGCAGAAGGGCGAGTCTTTCCGCGTGGTTCCCCTTCAGATGGTTTCCATGCAGGTAATGCCGGGCGTTGTCCTTAACGCGGTGCAAGGGCTTGAGGAGCTTGAAGAAAACATAAGCGGCGCTTTGGAAAGCCTTGTTGCCCAGACGCAGACAATTGCCTACGTAACTGGCCACGGCTGCCTGGATATGAATGACCCCCAGTACGGTGCGGGAAATTTTGCCTCTCTTCTGAGGGACGGATACACTTTGCAGGAATTGAACCTTGCCACAAAGGACATTCCTTCCGATGTTGTCTGCATAATGATTAACGGTCCAAAAGAAGAATTTAGCCAGGCTGAACTTTACAAGATAGACCAGTTCATGATGCGGGGCGGAAACGTAATGCTCTTCCTGGATCCATTTGTTGAGCAGTACCCCCAGGACCCCAACAATCCTTATGCACAGGTTAAATACTATGCAAACAAAACGGGCCTTGAGCAGATTTTGAGCAAGAACGGAATTGAGGTTAAGCCCAACTACGTCTTGGACAGCCAGTGCTTTAAGAGGCCAATGCAGGGGCTTGGCAACGTGAACTTCTACCATGCCCCTATTGTACAGAAGGAAAATCTTGCCAAGGACAATCCTGTTACCTATAACCTGGGATTCCTTGTATTCCTTCAGGCTGGAGAAATAACTTCTGGCGAAGTTACTTCTGGCGAAGTTGCAGACCTTGAATTTACAAAGCTTGCATCCGCTTCCAAAAAGAGCTGGACTGTTACGGCAGACGAAAATGATGAAGTTATGATAGACCCGCGCTTTATAGTTCCACCAACGGAAGGTGTAAGCGAACACACACTTGCACTTCTTGCCCAGGGAAAATTCACCAGTTCCTTTACAGGACCTCTCGCAGATTCTGCAAACGCGGAAAACGAAAGTGCTCTTGAAGGAAACAACTTTATTGCAAAGGGAACCCAGAAGGGAAAGCTTTTTGTTGCATCAACTTCTCAGATAACAGGCCCAAATATTATAAGCGAGAACAGCGGGGAGCCAATTGCCCTCTTCCTGGAAAATGTTGTTGACTACATGAACGGCAAGGAAGACCTTTGCTCAATGCGTACTAAGGGACTTAGCCTTAGCCCTCTGCATGTTACAAGTGGACCGGTTGCAAACTTTGCAAAGTATTTTAACGAAGCGGGACTTGCAGTTCTTGTTGCTTTGGCGGGACTTATAGTATTCCTTTTGCGAAAGAGGCGCCGCAATTCAATCCGCAAGGAATTCAGTTCGGAGGATGAAAAGAATGAATAAGACTTTTTCTAAAAGAAGAATTGTTTTGATTGCAGCACTTGCAGTCCTTGTGCTGATTTATATTTTTCAGGTCTGGTCTTCTTCCAGGACAGGAATCAAGATTGTAAAGACGGAAACTGAACCTTCCGAAATTGTCATCACAAAAGGCATGGATTCGGAAAACGAGATTCATCTTGTAAAGGGTGCGGATGGTGAATGGACTTTGGGAAGCAAAAAATATCCTGCTGACGAGAATTCTGTTTATTCCATTCTGAGCGCGGTAAAAGAAATAAAGGTATTGGGAACGGCATCTTCTCTTTCTGGTGACGGAAGCCGCTATGGTTTGGATGATGCTTCAAAGATAACAGTTACCGCAATGGATTCAGGCAAAGCCCTGCTTACACTTGCGGTTGGAAAAAATACTTCCACCGGCAACCAGAGCTACATTCAGTTGGACGGAAAGAATACGGTGCTTCTTGCAAACAAGGCGCTCCACTCTTTGTTTGACACAACGGAAAATGCCCTTAGGAGCAAAAAGGTTTACGCACTTTCACCTTCAGAAATTTCTTCTGTAAGCCTTTCGGGAAAAGACGGAAGCTTTACGGTAAAAAAGGAAAGCTTGCCTTCTTCTGATGATGAAAATTCCCCGGCGGCGACGGTGTGGCGTCTTGAAAAATACGAAGGCTTTGGGGAAGAAAAGCTTTCTTCGGAAAAAGTTTCTGCCTGGGTGAACACAATTTCTGCTGTTAACGTTTCCGCTTGGATGGAGCAGCCTTATTCTGGAAAGAAAGATGATTCCCTTGTTGCAAAGCTTAGCCTTGTGGCAGGCGGTAAAGACTATAGCCTCCAGATTGTTTCGGAAGAAAAGATTTCCGAGACGGAGACAAAATATTTGTGTGAGTCCAACCAGACTCCATACCGCTTCTACATAAGCGCATACACTGCTGGCAACGTTAAGAAGACACTAAAAGACTTGGCGGACTAACACAATAAAATCAATTTCCAGAATTGATTCTTATGAAAAGCAATGTAGGAAATCAATTTTGTGTGAAACGGAAGAAAAATCTGGCAGAAATGCCCTTTGCGCGGGGGAGCGTTAGCGACCTTAATACCTTATACGCGCAACTGAGGCGTTTCTGACAGATTTTTCTGGGAGTGGAACACAAAATTGATTTCCGTGGAGCTATAATATGATAGATATAGACGAGCAGAAAAAAATTGCAGTTTTGATAGACGCTGACAACACACCTGTGAACAAGCTTCGTTCCATCATTCAGGAAGTTGCGGTTTACGGCCACGTGATTACAAAGAGGGCATACGGAGACTTTTCCCTGGACACCCTAAAGAACTGGAAGAAGGAGCTTAACGACAACGCAATAATTCCGGTTCAGCAGTTTGCCTACACGCGCGGAAAAAATTCCAGCGACAGCGCAATGATTATAGATGCCATGGATTTGCTCTACACGGACAAGTACGATGCCTTTGTTCTTGTAACAAGCGACAGCGACTTTACAAAACTTGCAACTCGTCTTAGGGAAAGCCAGCTTGTTGTTTACGGAGTGGGGCAAAAGAAAACACCCCAGTCATTCGTAAACGCATGTGACAATTTTATCTATATAGAAAACCTTCAGGATGCGGAAGAGGAAGAGAGTGAGGAAGAGGAAGAAAAGCTTAAGGAGGTTGAAAAGCAGCCCCACAAGGCAAAGAAGTCTTCCGGCCTTGGTCTTTTCCAGCACCGCTCCAGAAACGAAACTATGACTGACCGCCAGTTCAGAAAGATTTACAAGCTTCTGATGAATGCCTACAACCGCTATGCAGACGAAACGGGATGGGCAGACGTTAGCGCGGCAGGTTCATATTTTAAGAGGCAGGATCCGGGCTTTGACACCCTTGACTACGGCTTTAAAAAGCTTTCTGATTTGATTGAATATCTTTCAGATGATTTTGAGGTTCAGCGCACACAGGGCTCTGGTGGAAGGAGGAGGTTCATCCTTTTCTACCGCCCTGTTGCAAAATAAAAACACAGATGTTAGAATAAGGATATGGGTGGAAAAAAAATCAGCACATTTACAAAAACAAAAGAATTATTTTCTAAGGCAAAGGAAACAGTAATTTGTTCTGCTTTAGTCCTGTCTTTGGTCTTGTCTATTCTTGCAGCTCTTGCCGCACCTGTAATCCTTATGACAACTCTTACAGGCTGTTCAAAAAAGAATTCAGACCAAAGTCTTTCTGCAGAAGATGAAGATTCTGAGACTGTACAGGAAGAGACCTTTATTAAGATTGAATCAACTTCTTCTACGCTTGAATCCGTTATGCTGGGTGGCTCCTTGTGGCGTGAGAATGCAAGCGGCTACATGGAATGGGTGCGCGACGTGCCTGCTGGAACTGCCGTTGGTGCCTACCGCAATCCGGACAAGAACGACAGCTATCCTGCGGAAATAAAGCGCAATGCCTTGCGTACGTCTGACTGGAGCAGAAGGAATTTTGTCCACGTGCTTTACAATTCTTCTGACTACTGGGCACAGGAAATTTTTATCGCGGTAGACGCAAAGCCCGGAATTGTTATAGACGGCGGTTCTTTCCTTTATGATTCTTCTGATGCCGCTGCAAAGGCCGGGCGTTGGGTTGGCGAGGGAGTGGAGCTTGCGGTTCTTAATTCCCACGATGCTTCTGCGGAAGGGGCTTCTTCCAAAATGCTTCCTGTTAGCGTTTACCTCCGCGATTACGGTCTTATTCCAAACAAGTTTATGGTTGCAGAAAAAATCAGCACAAAAGCAGACGACATTATGGCCATGCATATTTTGGGAAAGCTTGGGCAGAGGGGCGGAAACGGTCTTCTTTTGATTCAGGATGGAGTTGTTAGGAACGAGCTAAAGGATATTGCTGGACGCTTGGACATAAGCGATTCTGTTCGCGCAAAGATTAAGAACTATTAGGCCTGCCTTTGGGATGTGTGGAAATGAAAAGCATTAAGAAATTTTTTTTGAATACAGTTTTTATTTTGTTGGCAGGGGCGGCACTTGCTTCTGCTCAGGATGCGCTTGATCCGGCTTTTGAAAACACAGAGCCTGGAATTATGATGCAGGACTTGGGTTCGCTTTGGGTGCAGAACCAGAACGGCGTTATGATTTGGGCGGCAAATGTTAAGCGCGGGGAACGCCTTGAGATTTATCTTAGCGACCAGGTGGATGCCTTTGGAAATTTGCTGGAAGACAAAAAGACAGCATGGCGTGTTTCCAACGGGGAAAGCGCAAAGAATGATTTTGTCCGCGTGCGCTACAACAACACTGACTACTGGGCAATAAGCAACAGGGTTTGCAAAGCTTTTAAGACCGGAAAGATTTCCAAGGCATGTGCAGTTTACCGCTCGCTTGACCTTTCCGACGTTCGCATAAATTCTCTTGCGGCAGGAACCCTTGTCTGCATTGGCGAAAGTTTTCCTGTTACTGCAAAGATAAACCTTACGGAAGTGACTTTTTTTGATGCACCAAGCTACAGTACTGTTACAGCCTACGTCCTTTCGGAAAAAGTGGCCGAAGACCAGTAGGTCGAAATTCGAGTTTTTTGCACAAAATGTGTCATTATCGGGCGGTTGGTGAGCGTAGTCGAACCACGACCCGATAATCTGCTTAAAAGATTCCCGGGTCAAGCCCGAGAATGACATGTATTTGTAAAACTCGAAATTGAACTTAGTAGCTTTTTAACGTGTAGACTTGTTGCTCTATAAAAAATAGGTCTTAGAGCATAAAAAAACCGCCCTCAGTGTGACGAACTTCGTGGGCGGTTTGCATTAACGCTACGGAGTCAGTTGCTTGCTTGCAAGTGTCTCCTTTTTTATAAGTATATAGTGCTGTTGTTGTTTTGTCAAACACCCACTAAAAAATATTTGATGGAGGAGTCCACTTTGTTTAGCACAACGAAAAAAGTATTTGTGGCGTTTTTTGCAATTTGCCTTTGCATTCCGCACGCATTTTCCCATGACGAGAGAAAGGCTGATGTGGTTGTCTATTTGGAAAGTGGCAGGAAGTTAACAAAAATATTCACCGGTAACATTCCTGGGGATTATGACGTTTCTGCCCTGATAGACAATAAGTTGAATGAAAACCTGATTTTGCTGGACGAAAAGATAAAATCCGCAAAAGAGATAGTTGACCTTAAGATTGAAAAAGCTTGCCTTCCTGGTGGTGAAGAATATCTTATTGAATATTTGTCAGAAGGAAAAAAATACTCTGTTATAAATGAATATTGGGCTTATGAAGAGAATTCCAAAAAGTTTTACAGGTGCAATTTAATTGAAGAGCTTCGCGGAATCTATTACAGCTATAGCCACAAGGAGCTTATTTCTGAATATTACAAAAAGAAGTCTTTGAGCGCAGAGGATTGTAAGAATATAGATTTTGTTAAGCTACTTTTTTATTATGGAACAAATTTTAATATTGAAAAAAAGAATGTAGAAGTCATCGAAAAGAATTATTCTGGCGGAGTTCCCGTACAGACAAACCAGTTGCCAATTTATTACAGAGTTTGCATAAGTGATAAGGAATATGCCGCTTACAAAAAGCTTATTCGCAAGCAATACAAGGATGATTGGCTCTTTAACAAAAATGAGTTTACGCTTAGGCTTTTAACAAAGTTTGACTTGGGCTGCACAATAAAAAAGAACGAAATTATTTTTGGCTTTTCCAATATGGACATGATTCATCCGTAAAATGGAAATAACAAAAAAATATTTGGTCAAATAGGCAAAAAATCATTATATTTTAAATATGAATCAGGAATTAATTCTTCGCAATACCGTGCGCGACAACAAGGAACTTTTTTCCAGCCCGCAGGCCATTATAGACACTGCCATGGAGTTCCAGCAGCTTTTGATGCTGTACGAAAGCGGGATAAAGCAGATTGTTACTAAATTTGAGATTCTTGAGGATGAATTCCAAAGCAAGCATGAGCGTAACCCAATAGAGACTATTACAAGCCGCATTAAGGAGCCGATGAGCATTGCGGAAAAGCTTCAGCGCAAGGGCCTTTCCTTTACCATGGACAACATGGTGAACAAGCTTTACGACATTGCCGGCATCCGCGTTACCTGCCCCTTTATAAGCGATGTTTACCGCGTTACCCAGATGCTTTTAAAGCAGGATGACATAACGCTAATAGAACTAAAGGACTATATAAAGCATCCCAAGGAAAGCGGCTACAGAAGCCTGCACGTGATTGTAAAAGTTGGCGTGTATTTTTCTGACCAGAAGAGGGAAATTCCTGTTGAAATTCAGATTAGGACTATAGCCATGGACTTTTGGGCCAGCCTTGAGCACCAGCTGCACTACAAAAAGGACTACGCCATGCCTGCCAATATTAGCAAGGAGCTGCATTCTATTGCAGAGGCAATCGCGCGTAATGATGAGAGAATGCAGAATTTGGCAAAAAACATTCCCGGTTTTAAGGTCTATGATGATGTGGAGGAGATTCTTTCTTAAAAAGACCTACGCCGCCGTGTAGGGGCGCGGAGCGTTGCCGCAGGCAATGGAGGCGAATGCCGGAACCCCGGAAGGGCGGTGACGAAAGGCATGTTCGGTCGAATTAGCTGAAGAGTAAAAAGGTAGAGCGGAAAAAAGTACCGTCCAGAAGAGAAAATTCAGAAAAAAATAAAAGTTTACATCACAAAAAAAAGCGTTTATAATAAAATGGATGCATCTTTTATACGACGTTGTATACAATATTATCACGATAATCATAGTATTGTTCATATTGTACAAAGTTAAGTATACCTTAGACCGGCAAACCAACACTATATTGTTCATCAATATACTTTGGGCCACTGCACTGATTTCTGCCATTATTATTGCAAGTGATCTTCTGGTTGGGCGGACTAATAAAATTGCTAATATTGCCCAGACGCTTTTGATAGACATAAGGAATGGAATTTCCGGTATTATTGGTTGCTACTGGTGCATTTACATAATATGCGAGAATCCCCAGCGGCGAAAATGGCTTTTTATGGGAAACCGCTATTACATTATGCATATTCCGGCCCTTTTTCTGATGATTGTTTCCCTGGAAAGTTTTTTTACCGGCCACATAGCTTTTGCAGATCCTTTGACGAATAGAATTGTAGAGGGAAAGTATTATTTTATTCATATTGCCATTACGTACCTTTACTTTACGATTGCGTCGGTTATTGTTCTGATTAGGCTTTTTATGGGGCGCTACGAGAAACGCTTTTGGCCTACCAAGCTGATGTTTTCTTTTTTGCCCTGTCTTGCGGGGCTTGCCCACTTGCTGATTGCAGACGTAGGCTTTGTTTGGATTACCCTTGCCCTGCTTTTGATGATGGAGCATGTTGATTTTGCCAATGCCCAGGTTTCTACCGACTCTCTTACCAGGCTGAACAACCGGGGTGCTTTTGACCGCTACATAAAGACTTCGCTTGCTGAAAATTATGTTAATGTGTATTTGTTCATGATTGACATTGACCTTTTTAAGCAGATAAATGACACTTACGGCCACTTGGAGGGGGACAATGCCCTTATAGAAACCGCAAAGCTTTTAAAGCTTGTGTGTTCACTTAACCCGGAGCTTAAGTCTTGCTTTCTTGCGCGTTACGGCGGCGATGAATTTGCAATCGTTATAAATGCAAAGAAACCTGCTGATGCTGAAGATTTTAGGCAGGATCTTGTTAGCCTTTTTGAAAGCAATGGCCGTGTTGAATCCGATAGTGCTAATTTTAAGATTAATATAAGTGTTGGTATGGCACGCGCTTATTCGGAAGATGAAAAGGATCTGATTTCTTCTGCTGACAATGCTTTGTATATGGAAAAAAGCCACAAGCACAAGTTGCTTAGGGGCGGTTCGGGACGTAAGTGATAGGGGGAAAACTTATCCCGCTTGTGCGGGACAAGTATGAAGTTTTCTGCTTACCTGCAGATTCTTTCCTGGCATTCGTGGTAGAGGGCGGATGTTTTTTCTACGATTTCTGCTGGGATGCTCTTGATGTTGGGGTCGCCGGCAAGGTTGTTGTTCTTGAGCCAGTCGCGGACAAACTGCTTGTCGTAGCTTGCGGGGCTTGTTCCCACTTTGTATTCTGCTGCGTTCCAGAAGCGGCTTGAGTCTGGGGTTAATACTTCGTCTGCAAGGACTAGGTCTCCGTTTTCGTCAAGGCCGAATTCAAATTTTGTGTCTGCAATGATGATTCCGTTTTTGGCGGCATGTTCGTAGCATTTTTTGTAGATTGCAAGTGCTGCCTTTTCAATTTTGCTGCCGAGTTCTTCGCCCAGGTCTTTTTTCATGTAGTCCAGGGTTACGTTGATGTCGTGGCCTTCTGCGGCTTTTGTGGAAGGTGTTACGATGGGTTCGTCAAGCTTTTCTGCCTGCTGGTATTCCTTGTCGAATTTGTGGCCAAGGAATTCTTCTCCCTTTTTGTAAGCTTCGTACATTGAGCCGAACATATAGCCGCGTACGATTACTTCGTATGGTACCATCTTGAGTTTTTTTACCAGGATTGTGCGGCCTTCAAATTCGCTTTTCTGGAATTCGGCTGGCATGTCCTTGAGGTTGGACGAAATCATGTGGTTTTTAACAATGTCTTTTGTGTAGTCAAACCAGAAGTTTGAGAGTGCGTTTAAGACTTTGCCCTTGTCTGTAATCATTGTGGGCAGAATTACGTCAAATGCGGAAATGCGGTCCGTTGTAACGATGACCATGCGTCCGTCTTCCAAATCGTAAACTTCGCGGACTTTTCCGCTGATAATTTTCTTCATATAACGCTCCGGCAAAAAAAGGATGCCTTATATTAACGCTTTGAGGGGTGAATTTCAAGGGAGGGCCCTTGGACCCCAAACAAAGGGGAGGGAAAACCCCCTACTCCGAAGCGAGG
>DJYC01000030.1:12867-73727 GCA_002448445.1 Treponema sp. UBA6988 | reverse complement strand
TTTAATATAATCCTGAGGATATTGTTTTGCTGTCTTATATGAATCTGCTGTTAAATCTTTTTGATACACATTAGGGTCTTTTCCAATTAATAAGCGGAGTTTTGTTCCGTCTCTTTCCAAGAATTTTTTCAGGGATTCTGTTATTAATGCAGTTCCTTTTAAATCCCAGTATCCTGTAGCAATACATATTTCTTGAATTTCTGGAATATTTATTATTTCATTCAATGTATCTACAAGTTTTAGGTTCTGTGAATTATCTATAAGAGTATTTCCTAACATCTATAAACTCCCCTCATTTTCGTAGCGGACTTCCATGCTTTCGTTGCTGCCACCAGTCGCCGCAACAAAGGTCAAATATTCTGCGGCAGAACTTCTAATTGAAATTTCTTTTGACCTTTTTTTTGCCATCTTCTCCATCCATAATAATAGAAGATTATACCACAAATTCCCTCTTTTGTTGCGGAAACATCACCATTTCGCAAAAGTCTCCATGCCTAGGGGTGCTTTACCCCACAAGAAAATTCACGCCGAGTTTTACCCAAAAACACGCCGAGAATTTTTTAAAACTCGCCGTGTTTTAAAAAATTCTCCGTACGTTTTTCCGGGATTCTCCGTATGTTTTTTGGAACTGGCCGTTGAATATACCTAAAATGCTAATTTTCTGCGGTTTTTCTGAATTTATCCGATTTTTTTTGACTTTTCTTATCATTTTACTTGACAATTTGGTTAAGTTATTGTAATTTATAACCAGATACAGGATAAAAAGGATAAGACGGAGGTAAGCGAGATGGACGCAAACTTCAAGAGCAGGGTTGAGGCCCTCTTAAAGGAAAAGGGAATGACGCAGCGGGAACTGGCCGCAAGGCTTGACGTGAGCGAGGTTACGGTTAGCCGCTGGATGACTGACGGTGCAAACGGACGGAACCCCAGCATTCCGACCCTGCAGAAGATAGCGGACATTCTTGGGACTACGCCGGATTATCTTTTGGGGAAGGACGGAAAGGAATTGCAGCCAACACAGAACACGTCCGGCGACGGCGTAAACTGGGGAGCGATTCTTGCCGGAACAGCCCTGACTGCAACCGCTGTAATCGGACTTGTTGCCCTTGCAAAGGCTATGGGCAAGCTGAACGAAAGCGACAAGGAGCAGATTGAAAACATCCTGAACAGGGAATGAGTGCAGGCCAACCTGCAAGGAGGTAAGCAAATTGCGAGCAAAAAAAAGACCTTTTAACTGATTGCAGTCAGTTAAAAAGTCTCTAAACAGCTACGGAAAAACCGTTGCCGAATAACTATCAAAATAGTAATGGTTTTTCCTAATTTTTTCAAGTTACCGTAAAGTCCGGCGTTGGTCGTTCGCTATGCGAACTTACCGAGTTTGCCGTTGGTAAACTCGCAGGACTGAAAAACTCAAATTAATTTATGCAAGGAGTCGCCTATGAAAGCGAGATACCTTGAACAGGCTGTAGCCGCCTTGAAGAGCTACAAGAAAAAACTATATGAAATACAGAATTGTAAAGAGGATAAATCCCCTTAATAAAACAGAAGAGAAATACTACGCAGCACCCCTGTACATGGAGGAGCTGACGGTACTGGATCTTGCGAAGGACATTTCCGACGCATGTACGCTGAACGTAACCGACGTGGAGGCGGTCCTCACTTCCCTCGTAAGGAAGCTTCCCCTCTACCTTAAGAACGGATTCAAAATCCAGCTGGGAAATTTTGGCCGGGTAAAACTTTCCTTCTCTTCAAAGGGATACGAAAGCCCTGAGAACGTGGATGCTTCAAGCATAACGAGTAAACGCATCCTCTTTACGCCTAGCAGCGAGCTAAAAAACGAAATTGAAAAGGCATCATTTTCAAAAGTTTGATTTGCTAAGATAGAGTAAAACCTTACCCTGCCCGGGATGAATCTTGGGCGGGGTGTTTTATTTCCCCCTCTAAATCTCCATCCCAAACACCGCCATCACATCCCCATCGTCCATGATGCGGTCGCTGGGCTTGGAGGCATTTTCTATCATGCTTTGGATTCTGTCCTTGATGGCATTTCCTATCAGGCGGTCGGTGTCCACTCCACGTAGCTTGAAGAAGAGGAGCGGGTCTTTGTCAAAGCGGGAACCGATTCCGTAAAGTACTGCGGCTACGTGCTTACACATGTCGGCATAGTCGGGGCAGGAGCAGCTAAAGTGAATCTTTGCCATGGAAGGAAAAAGGCCGGCACCTTTTTGGGTAAAAAGCGTTTTTAGGTCGTCTGGGAAGTTGCCTTTAACAAGGTCGTCGATGTTCTGGATTTTTGATGCGCACTTTTCTACAATGCTCTCGTACTGTTCTTCGGTAAGCTCGTCAATTCTTATGCGGACATTGTAGGGCTTTTTTCCGCTTCCCTGAACAAGGGCCGTAACTTCTCCCACGTCAATTTGCAGGTCAAGGACACAGTTTGCGCGGACATATTTTCTGCCACGCTCTAGACGGCTTGCATAGTCGGCATAGAGTTCAAGGTTTTCGCACCAGGCTTTTCCCCACCAGCTTTTTGCAATTGTCCTTCCTTCTAGTTCAACCGGGTTCAGCACCACGCCTTTTTTGCGCTGCTCCTCGATATATTTTTTTGCCTTTGCCTTGTGTTCCGCAACTGAAACGTAAGGGGCAAATCCGCTGTAGTAATCGTAATATCCCATGACTTACTCCTCCCCGTCCAGGCGGAACATATTCATAAGGTCGCTGTCGCTCATCTCTGTTATCCAGTTTTCACCGGAGTCGGCAGAGATTACGTTTTGTGCAAGCTCCGTTTTGCTTTTTATAAGCTCGTCGATTTTTTCTTCGATTGTTCCACGGCTTACGAATTTGTGTACCATGACGTTTTTTGTCTGGCCGATTCTGAACGCGCGGTCGGTGGCCTGATTTTCCACTGCGGGATTCCACCAGCGGTCAAAGTGAATTACGTGATTTGCATTGGTAAGATTCAATCCTGTTCCGCCTGCTTTTACAGAAATGACCATGTAGGGAATATAAGTGTCGCTTTGGAATTCCTCCACCATTTTGTTGCGCTTGGAAATCGGAGTTCCACCGTGAAGGACAAATCCCCTTATGCCGAATACGCCGGAAAGGAAATCATCCAATGCCGGGCATATTTCCTTGAACTGGGTAAAGACAAGCACACGCTCGCGTTTTTCGTAAATCGTCTGGCAGATGTCTTTGAGCATCTCAAACTTTCCGCTGTCTTTTTCCGAAAATCCGTCCGCTCCGTTGAACTGGTCGGGGTGATTGCAAATCTGCTTGAGCTTTAAAAGGGAGGCAAGCACAAGTCCGCGACGTTTCATTGGGTCATCATCATCTTTTGCCTTTTCCAAAAGTTTTGCAAGGTCGTCCACATATTTTTTGTAAAGGACACGCTGCTTTTTGGAAAGGGTCACATAGTCGGTCATCTCCATTTTTTCCGGAAGGTCAGAAATGATTGACTTGTCCGTTTTTAGGCGGCGCAGCATGAAGGGTGAAATCATTGCCTTGAGCTTTGAGTAGCCGGATGGATTTTCTTTTAGCGATGATGCGAATCGTTTGAATTCCGTTGATGTTCCCAAGAGCCCCTTGTTCAAGAAATCGTAGAGCGACCAGAGGTTTGTCAAATCATTTTCGATCGGGGTTCCTGTCAGGGCGATGCGGTTTTTGGCTTTGAGCGACTTTATGCTTTTTGTCTGTTTTGATGAAGGATTTTTGATTGCCTGAGCTTCGTCCAGAATTACAAGGTCCCAATCTGTTTGCTGTAAATCTTCCATGCGGCTTACCATGCTGTAGGTGGTGATGGAAAGGAAGGGAAAGTTGTCATTCTGAATTACGCCACTGTCATTCTGAACTTGGTTCAGAAGCAGAGATGCCGAATCACACTTCGACAGGCTCAGCGTCCGTTCGGCATGACGGGCTGCGTTTTCGGGCTGGCAGTTTTTCTTTTCTGCATTACGAGAGGCTGATGGGTGTAAAATCCAGAGCGGTAAAAGTGGGGCGAACTTTTTACATTCATTCTGCCAGTTGCCTAAAAGGGATGCGGGAACTACAAGGAGAATTTTTGCGTCGGGAGAACTTGCCCTTAGACTTTCCAAAAATGCGAGGACTTGAACGGTCTTTCCCAAGCCCATGTCATCTGCAAGGCAGGCACCAAAATTGCAGGCTGTCATCTTTGAAAGCCACTCGTAGCCCTTTGACTGATAGGGACGCAAGGTAGCCTTAAAGCTTGAAGGAAGCTTCATGGCCTTTTTGCCCGTGCTTGAAACAGAACGCAGGTCACGGAGAAGTTCTGAAATCCATGTGGCGTTTGAGATTGCGTTTATGTCGATTTCGTCTTTTGATTCAGAAGCAGCGTTGCCTGAATTAAAACTCATGCGCAGGGCTTCCATCATTGTGATGTCACCCTGATATTTTTCCATCTCTTTTAAAAGCAAGTTCAGCCGCTCGTGGTCAACTTCAACCCACTTGCCTTTTATAAGCGAAAGTCCCTCGTCCATGGCAAGCATCTTTTTGATTTCTGCCTTGGTGAGTTTTTCACCGTCAACTTCAAGGTAGCCTTCCATTCCAAGGATTGTGTCCAAGCCCAGAAGTGATTTTTTCTTTGTGAGCGAGACTGAGACCTTTGCCTTCTGCCGGGATTTTTTCCACCAGTCGGGAATGCGGCAGACGATTCCGCTTTCTTCTATTTTTGGAATGTCGCGCAAGATTTGCCATGCCTCATTTGTCGTAAGGCGCAGGGGATGGAACATTTCTCCGCTTGAAGTAAATTCCCCGATTAGCTTTGAAACCTCGGCCGCACGGTTAAGGCAGGAAAGCAAGTCCAAGATTTTATCCCGGTCATTTTTGTATTCGGTTAGGGCATATTTTAAGGGAGCGTGCTTTATGCTTCCCTTTTCGTCTTTTGTGGAATAGGTTGCAAGAAATGAAAATGGATATTTTTCGTCGTTTTTGTTTTCCACAAGATGAAAGAAAATTCTCTCCGCAACTTTTAGCCGCTCATCTTTTTCCGCAAGGTAAAGGGCTACTGTTCCTGAATAATTTTTAATCTCGTAGGAAAAGCAGCCGTTCAGTTTTGCCCAAAGAATCTGAATCCATTCTGCGTTTACGTTTTCAGAGCCAGGTGCAAATGGAAGTGATGAAAGAAGGTTTTCCGTTAAATCGTCAGTCAGCGAAACCGCCGTGTTTTCCCTGCTAAGCTCAAGGCCTTCCGTTCTTGAAAGCTCGGTCAAAAATGAGTCTGCAATTTGCCAGAGAAAAAGCCCCGCATCGTCCACGCTTGCCACAGGTCGCACGTCAAAGCCAAGGTTGTACAAGGCATTGATTGGCTCATCTTTAAAAATGCCGGTGTAAGTTGCATCGTCCACCGCAAAGAGTGTGGGCAAAAATCTAAAGCGCAGGGGGGCTGCTGCAGTTTGTTTTTTCATCTAATAATCTCCAAAGTTATTATAGCATAAAAAAAAATTATTTTGAAAATACCTCTTTTGTTTTTTTTGCGTGAGGGATTGGAGTGGCGGCGTAGCCGTTGCGGAACGAAGTGGAGCAATGGAGCGCGGTTAGCGCGGAACCACGCAAAGCCCGACGGCAACTTGTTGCCGGCACGTCCTAAGCACAAATTTCATGCCATTCTACTTTAATCTCACCGATGTTTCATTGTGTCTTGTTGGATAGATTTCGGTGTAGACTATCTTTCCGTTGACAATGCCAAGCCTTACTATTTCGGAATCCAAGGCTCCGTAGGCTGCAAACTCTGCTTCTCCATTGAAGATAAAATTGCCGAGTGAATAGACAATCAGTTTTCCCTTGTACCATTCGGTTGGCTGAATTACATGCGGATGGCTTCCAAAAACAACGTCGGCTCCAGAATCTATGAATTTTTCGTAGAGCTCCCGCTGCATATTGTGAGGCTTGTGCCTATACTCGAATCCCCCGTGAACATTGACGATTACAAAATTGCCTGCTGTCTTTTCCTTTTTTATGTCTTCAAAAAGCTCTTCGCTTTGCCAAAGGATTCCTGCCCGGTTTTCCGTTGCGGTGGCAGTCTTTTCTCCGTTGAATCCGGTTCTTTCGATTGGAAAGGCTCCGCAACTTATGATGGCGATGTTCGTTCCGTTTACTGTCGTATGATAGAATTTTTTTGCCTCATCAGCAGTATAGCCGGCTCCTGAAGTTGGAATGCCATGCTCTTCCAAAGCTGCAAGAGTATCTTTAAATCCTTCTTCACCGTAATCGTAGCAGTGATTGTTTGTCTGCATAAAATAATTGAAACCTGCTTTTTTTAATGCCAGAAGTACTTCCTTTCGGAATTTGAATGTGTAGGATTTGTATATACGCTTTCTTGATTCGGTTACAACACCCTCAAGATTTCCTATCATTATGTCATTGCTCTGCAAGACAGGAAGGGTGTTTCCAAAGACTTTTTCCAGACCGTTTTCATCTTCTATCAGAGTTTTTTGTGCACCGCCTTCAACCATTATGTCGCCGACGGCAGCTACAAAACCAATATTTTCTTTACGTACATCTTTGTTCTGAAAAAAATCATCAAGGAATTCAAAAATGCTTTTTGAAAAATCAGGAATTATAACCGTGCATTTTGCAAAAGTCTTTTTTTCAAGCGCGTATCCCTCATCCCCGGCGTATTTTGAATCCACCGGTATTGCCTTGTTTCCTTCAGGAAAATTTTCCACGTCGCTGAGTGAAAGTGTAAAACTTGCTGTATTTACGTTGAGCGAAGATACATGTCCAAAATCTGTAGGTGCTGAGGGAAAATAGTATTTTGATTCTATGCTATATCTTTTTATACAGAGATTTTCGGATTCACCGTCAAAAAATGCCATGCATTCATCTTTGGAAACAAAAGCAACCGCGCAAGCATAAGGGCCTTTTTGGCCATCCTTGCCGCTGTTCAAATCCAGGGAAGAAAAATCAGAAAGGGAAATCAGTGAAAAATTAGAAGGAGAATCAAGGCCCCTAAAATATTCATCAAAAATGGCATCGTCCACAACGACGTAATATTCTTTTGTACATGATGAAAGCTTTTTGTGCTCAAGAAAAAACAATAGGACAAAAGCCATAAGGGCCGCAAACAGGATTCCCGATACTGCGGCCATAATTGAATCTGAAACGAAAGGTCTCTTCATACTGTAATTCTAACCGAATTATGGGAAAAAAGCATAGGTCATTTTATTCTTAGCTGCACATAGACACCCTATCCATAAATCATGCCCTATACATTTTTTTGGAAACGATAAAATATATTGCAATGCCTCTTTTCTTAATGCCATGCAGCATCCAAGAATCGGATAATCAAAAAAGAATCCCGTTCATGTCACCCTCAGGCAGATTGTTTCTTATGGCAACACAACCAAAAAAGAGATTTCTCTCCTGACAAATATGTTTGATGCGGACCATCTTGAAATTGCCTCCATCTACAAAAAGCACTGGGAGGTGGAACCTTTCTTTAAGATGATTAAGCAGAATCTCAGGGTGAAACGTTTTTACGGGCAGAACGAGAATGCCGTCAAGACAGAAATCTGGATAGCGTTGATTATCCATCTTCTTTTTCTGATCCTGAAGGCGCGCACCAGAAATGGAAAAAGAACGTTCTCAAGTTTCTGTTCTGAAATCTCCGTAGTACTTTTCAAGCACAGAAAACTAGAGAGATGGTTTAATGGTGATAATGAAAAATCACCGCCTAGGCCAATGCCCAATGAGCAGTCCTTGTGGTTATTCGATGAAATGGTAAGTTAATTGGACAGGAGTGATAAAATATTATTTTAAGTCTAAATGAAAACTATTCTTAATCTAAAATACAAGATTAAAACAAGCCTCAGACCAAACAATAGTTACTTTTAATATTTCCATCTTATTATAAGAATAACCCATTGTCAATGTATTAAGATTTTAAATAATCAAAGTGGTAGTCTCTCTTATTATCTGCCAGAATCTTAAGGCTCTTACCCTATTACACAAGAATATCTTTCTCCATCCCTGCAATTTCTGCCTGTAGCGTTTTTTCGAGGGCTTCGTCAAAGCCTGTTAATGCGGAAAAGGGCAGGAAAATTTTTGCCCGCTGGCTTAAGGGCATTCGGTTGGGCAGGGACTCCCTCTTCCAGTCGTAATTTATGATGTCACTGTAGTCTTTTTCAACATTCATGCCTTGTGTCCCCCAATCTGCTCATTCCTGTCACGGGTTGTGGCTCCTTCTTCCAGATTCATTCCCTTTAGTATGGAATTTTTTCCGAACTTTCTGATGATTTCAAGCCTCGCTTTTTGGAGGCTTTCTTCCTTTTCTTTATTAAGCCCCTTGCCCTTAAACTCAACTTCATCAAAAAGCCCAGGCTGCCTTTGCTCCAGAGGAATAACACCGTTAACTATAAGGTTTACCCTACGGACAAGCCATACCGGATTCGTAATCCTTTCAAAAATCGAAACAAAAGATTCAACTATTATTTTGGAGGAATTTGTTTCTCCCCCCAAGGAAATACTTCCGTGGGCAGGCTTTGGAACTTCCCTTCCGTAGTAGTCGCGCACAAGTTCTCCGTCAAAAGCAGCAAGGTTGAGGCTTTCCACATCATACCCCACATGAAGAGTTACAGATGAGGCAACAAGATTTTTTCTGAACAAATCAAGCGCCAGAAGTTCCGCCATTTCCCTAACGATTATTTTTGTCTTTTCAAAAGTATAAGGCTCATGCAGGACCTGACCGCTTCCAAGGCTCTTTGCCTCTGACCTATAGCTTTTTATTTCCTTCATTCCAACATTTTCTATTCCCCATGCGTGGTCAATAAGGATTTCTGCATCGATTCCAAATTCATCATAAAGAAGCCTTGGATTTTTTAGCGACAACCTTGCAATGTCCCCCATGGTGCGAATAAGATATTTTTCAAGCCTCTTCTGCGTTCCCCGGCCAATCCTCCAGAAATCCGTTATAGGCTGATGATTCCAGAGCTTTTTCCGGTAGTTCAAAATGTCAAGTTCTGCAATGCGGACTCCATCCTTGTCTGCAGGAATATGCTTTGCAACGATATCCATTGCGATTTTGCAAAGATAAAGATTGGGCGCAATTCCTGCTGTTGCCGTAATGCCTGTTTGAGAAAGGACCTCGTGAATAACGCGCGTTACAAGCTCCCTTGCAGAAAGCCCATACAGGCGCAGATAGCTTGTTGCGTCTATAAAAACCTCATCGATAGAATAAACGTGAATGTCTTCCGGTGCAAAATATTTGAGGTAAATGTTGTAAATACGCGTGGAATACTGAATGTAAAGTGCCATCCTTGGGACAGCCGTAATGTATTCAAGTTCCTTGCCTGTCTGCCTTTTTATTTCTTTTGCCTTGGCCTCAACCTCAAAAAGACGACTTCTTCCGCTGAGACCATAGGCTTTTAGGGCTGGAGTTACTGCAAGGCAAATGGTCTTGCTGGTGCGGCTCTTGTCCGCCACGACAAGTTTTGCTGTCAGGGGATCAAGGCCGCGTTCCCGGCATTCAACCGAGGCATAAAATGATTTTAGATCAATCGCAATGTATGTTTTGTCTTGCAGGGCCTATGCCTTTGATGCTTCCAAAATCTTATTCTTAAGTTCCTGCTCAATCTGGGAAAGTTCCTGTTCAGCGTTGCGGCGCTTTTCCTTACCCTCTGCCTGAATCCTAAGAACTTCGTCCATCGTGCTGATGAGCTGCTCGTTAGTATGCTTTATTGTCTCCATATCAACTATGCCACGCTCAGACTCCTTGACAGTCTCGATTGTTGCTTCCTTGAGAGCATCTGCATTCTTCCTAAGAAGGGCATTTGTCATGTCGGAAACTTCCCTCTGTGCTTTTGCTGCCTGCGTTGAATGCTCAATTCCTATTGCAATCACCATCTGGTTTTTCCACAATGGAATTGTGTTTACAATCGTGGACTGGATTTTTTCCGCCATAATTGTGTCGGAACTTTGAACCATCCTAATCTGCGGGCCAGTCTGGAGTGCAATTGTTCTTGTAAGCTGCAGGTCATAAATTTTCTTTTCAAAGCGGTCGCACATAGCAGCCAAATCCTTTGCCGCCTGAACATCTTCCGCCAGGCCGGACTGCTGGGCCTTGTTCTGAAGCTCTGCAAGCTCACCGTTCCTTGTGTCCTCAAGCTTTTTCTTTCCTGCAGCAATGTACATGGACAATTCCTTAAAATAGGAAAGGTTTGCCTCGTACATCTGGTCAAGCATAGCCACATCCTTTAGCAGGGTGGTCTCGTGCTTTTCAAGTTCCGTGGTAATTACGTTTACGTTGGTTTCTACCTTTGAATACTTGGCCTTAAGAGTTGCAAGCTTGTTGGCTCCTTTCTTGAACAAAGACATAATGCCCTTTTCTTTTTCATCGATATCAAAACCCTTTAGCTCGCCGATAAGGCTTGTTATCATGTCGCCCACTTGTCCCATGTCCTTTGTGCGGACTGCTTCAAGAGCCTTTTCTGAAAAATTGGAAATTTTTGTCTGGGCACCAACACCATACTTTAGGATGGCTGTGGAATTTGACAAATCTATCTGCTTTGAGAATGCTTCAACCTGGGCCTTTTCCTCAGGTGTAAGAACAATTTCCTCTTTCTTTTCCTGCGGTTTTTCAGCGGGAAGATTAGCCGGTGCCGGGGATGCATCAAATGTTAATGTTGGCGTAGCTGGAGCTGGTGCCGCATCAAAAGTCAATGTAGGTGCAGGGGTTGTTGTTTCTGATTCCATATTTTACTCCTATTCTATTATTTTCTATTCCATGAGCGCATCTTGCTGCATCCATGTCTTCATTACAGAAATGTCCGCAGAAATATCACTCGTTGTACTTTCAAAAAGCTGATTCAGCAATTCCGTAAATGCCTTGTTCAGGGCATCCGTTGCCTCTTCAATGTCCCTCTTAGACTTTTCAACATTTTCAACGTTCTGTGTTGAATTGCGCATGTTTACATAGCTCTGCAAAAGCTTTTCCGAAGACGGAAGATAATAGGACATAAGCCTCCGCAGCTGGTTCTTCCTTGCAAGTTCTGGTTCTTCCTTAACCTTCTTAAAAATGGAAAGAGAAGTTTTCTCAAGGTCATAAAGCTTGTCCGACATAGATTCCGTATCGGGAATAAGGTCGTTAAAGTAGCGGATTTTCCTTAGGTACTCATTACCCTCTCTTAGGATTGTCTTTACTTCTTCCGGCTGCTTCTTGTCTATCTTGAGTTCCTCAAACATAGGCGTTTCTTCTTCCTCGGGAAGACTTCTGTCTGCAGCACTATCCTGCATCCCTTCGCCGTTCATTGAAACCTTCATGTATTCTTTATACATCTCATCGGTGAGCATGAGCGTTGTCTTGCCCCTGTCCATAGTGGCGTAAGGCAAATAGCCAGCCTGCCTCATCCGATCTATTTGGTGAACAATATAATCGGGTGTCTTGCCTGATATATCAGAAAGCTCTTTTACAGTAACAAAAGACCTTTTCCCTATTATCTCGCCAAATCTAAAATAGTCTTTTATGAGCCTGCGTCTTTTTATTCCAGCCAGAATCAAAAGGGCTCCTATCGCAATAAGAATAATTTCAAACCAGATGTCATTGTAATTTTCGCTTCCATAAATTGATAAAAGTCCTATAGAAACCAAAATTGAGCCGCCAACAATTTTTCCTTTGCCCTTTCCTTTCTTGATTTTTTTGCAAAAAAATGGTGTCATTGCTTCTTTTTGCCAAGAGCTTCTCATTACATGGCTCACTGTTCCAATGCCAGTAGAAACGACATTTCTTACATCCCTGCTAAGATTTGAAAAATCACCCGAGTCTACAGCCTTACTGACGCGATCCAAGATTTTTCCACTGTATTCAAAAACGTTATTCTCATTCATAATATATAAATATTATGTACCTTTAAAGTTATTTCGTCAACTTTTTAGTCGAAAATAATGCAGTGCGTACAGATAGCCTGCATTTGCAAAAAGTTTTTATGAAGTTATAGGCATGATGCAAATAGGGAAAATTTTCCTTTTATTTCCCTTGACTCCACCGTTATGCATTCTGTTGAAACTTATTAATTTGCTAAGTATAATAGAAGATAAGGAAAAAAATGTTTGAAAAAAAGCAGTTCAATAAAATAACTATCGTTACAATTGCCCTTGCCGCCTGCCTTCTTGTGCTTAGCATAATCTTTTCTATACGGGCCTTTCGCTCCACATCATACATTGTTTATGTGGAAGACAAAATTTATGACGAATACATAAAAACCGCTCCGCTTGCTCAGAAAGACTTGGGGCTTATTTTTGTAAAAGAGTCGGAGAAGAACCAGGTAAAAGAAAAGGCTTTTGGTCCAATCATAAAAACGGCGGGAAGAATTCAGATGCAAGAAGAAATTGCACTTCTTCCGCAGGCCTATGGCGAAAACCAGAAGTTTTTTGTTCTGGAAGAAGAGTCTTTGCTTCCTTCTGTTAAGGCGGATTTTACTTCTGCAAAATCGGGGGCGGCAAATTCTCCTGAGCTTAGCATTAGCATTTCAAATTCGGAGGGGCTTCCTTTGGGCAACAGGGCAATTCCTGTTGACGGTGCCTATGCTGGTGATGAATCCTACAAGCTGCTTGTAAAAAAGGGAGTGCTCTGTACTGTTTTTGAAGAAGGGCTTTCCAAAGATATTTTTGAATATTGCGAAAAACTTTTTATTGCCTCTGAAAATTCCCCGGAAAAAAAAACTCCTTCTGAACTTGTGACCATTGCAAGCGTGGGTGACATAATGGTTGCCAGGGGAGTTGAAGAGATTCTTATAGAAAAGAAGAATGGGCTTGAAGCTGTTTTTGAGGACACTCTTCCAATTCTTAAGGGTGCTGATTTTACGATTGGAAATTTGGAAGGGGTTGTAACAGAGTCTTGGAAAAACGCGACAAAGACCTATACCTTTAAGTTTAAAAAAGCGGTTCTTCCAAAACTTTTGGAGGCTGGATTTGACTATCTTATGCAGACCAACAACCACTGCTACGATTATGGCGAAAGTGGATTCAAAGACACACTTGCGGCTTTTGCTGAATACAAAATTCCTTCAAGCGGAATTGGTAAAAACAAAGAGGACGCAAAAAAGTTTTATCACACAACTATCAAAGGGCTTCCGATTTCTGTAATTTCCTGCGGGGCATTTCCCGTTGAGCGTTCTGGCTTTAACGGAGAAAAAACGGCGACTGCAACGGAAACACGAGCTGGCATCTTGTGGAAAAGCGATGAGCTTTTGGAGCAAATTAAGGCGGAAAAGAAGGCTGGCTATTTTATCATAGTGAATGTTCACGGTGGAGAGGAATACCATTTTTCTCCGTCAAAAAAACAAAGGGAATTTTATGAAGCCCTATGCGACAACGGGGCAGACATTGTATTTGGAAGCCATCCGCACGTGCTTCAGCCAACGGAATGGCACGGCAAAAGCCTGATCGTTTTTTCCATGGGAAATTTTATCTTTAACGGAATGGAAAACATGCCGGGAGGAACAGACAGCGAAGTTGTAAAAGTTGGGGTAATGTCCGGCCGCATTGCATACGTTGAACAATACCCCGCAAAAATCAAGAACAACGGCGTAAGGCTTAAGAAATAGTTTTCCTATTAATTACAGCTTCCAGCTTACGGCTTCCTTCCTGCTTGCAACAAAGCGCGAATAAATTCCGTTTTTTGCAAGAAGTTCTTCATGCTTGCCATGCTCTGCTATACGGCCCTTGTCTATTACAAAAATCTGGTCTGCATGGCGAACTGTTTTTAGGCGGTGAGCAATCATGATAACAGTCTTTTCCTTTGTAAGCTCAGAAACAGCTTCCATAAGGTCGCGCTCATTTTCCGGATCCACATTGGCCGTTGCTTCGTCAAGGATTATTATTGGCGAATCTTTCATAATGGCGCGGGCAATTGAAATGCGCTGTCTTTCGCCTCCGCTAAGGGAAGCTCCACCTTCGCCTATGACAGTTTCGTAGCCCTCCGGCAGATCAGAGATAAAGTCGTGGCAGCAGGCTTTCTTTGCAGCCGCTATAACTTTTTCCATTGGGGCATCAGCTTCCCCAAAGCGTATGTTGTTTGCAATTGTGTCGTGGAAGAGATAGACATTCTGAAAAACAAAGCTAAAGTTTTTCATAAGACTGTCCATGCTGTAATCACGGACATCTTTTCCGCAAAGGGTAACACAGCCCTTGTCCACATCCCAAAATCGCGAGAGCAGGTGGCAGAGTGTCGTTTTTCCTCCTCCGCTTGGCCCAACGATTGCAGTAGTTGAAGCTTCTGGAATTGAAAGGGATATTCCGTCGATGATTTTTCTTGCACCGGAAGAAGTCCCTCCATACGAAAAGTCAATGTTATCTGCCTGTATGAATGAATCCCGGGAGTATTCGCCATACAGATTGGAGCTTGCATTTTCATTCTGATTATTTCGGCCTTCAATATTCATAGTGGGAAGCGAAAGAATTTTGCTTGCCTTTGTAACTCCAATGTCTATCGTACGCAAGAGCGCCGAATAGTTTCCTCCTGCTTCAAGGGCATTAAAGAGCATGAATGAACAGACCAGCATTGTACTGCAGTCAGCGAGATTCATGGAAGAATTCAGGTAAAAGTAAATAGATGCAACCATCATTGCAACTCCGCACAGCTTTGCAACCAACGACTGTATGTTGGAAACGGGGATGCAGCGCATTTCCATCTTGATGAGAGTTTTTTTCCTACGGTTAATTACGTCATTCAACTCCCTGCTACGCTTACCGACAAGGTTGTAAGCTTTTACTTCTGCAATTCCCTGAATGTGTTCAAGAACTTTTCCTATTTCGGCAGCATCATCCTTTATCTTTTCTGCGGAGATATTTTTTACTGCAAGCCGCATAAAAAGGTTTACGATTTCAAAAAGAATGAACCCGGCAAGAGCAATAAGAGCAATCCGCCAGTCAAAGAAAAAGAGCATAACGATAATCAGTGCTGTATCAAGTAAGCCCTGAAAGACCATCATAACGGCACGGGTTGCAACATCTCCAACGCTTTCCATTGTGTTTGTTGTAACAGAAGTGATTTCACCAAGGCTGTTGCTGTTAAAATATCCCATTGGCAGGTAGCGCAAATGTTCGGCAATTTCGATTCTCTTTTTTGCACATGTTCTGTAGCCGCCTTCGCACTGCCACATCGCGGTAAACTTTCTGGTCACGATGCCACCTATTACGCTTAGGCACATAATTGCAAATGATGCCCATACAGTTTTTGCCTCAAAGGGCCGTCCTTCTATTGCAGTGCCAATGATTCCCCTTAGCATTACTGCAACGGCAGCGATTCTTAATGCCATAAAAAGTGAATTGAATATACCGACAACAATTGAGCCGTAAAATTTCTTCCTGTTTTCTTCATCACAAAACTTAAAAAATTTAATCAATGTTTCAAACATATTTTTTCTCCATTGGGATAGGATTTCTTTCCCTATTCGTCACGGGAGCCGATATGGGCATTCCACATATTTGTATAGAGGCCGTTTTTTGCAAGCAGCTCTTCATGGCTTCCGCAGCTGTCGATTACACCGTCTTTTATTACGTAAATTTTGTCTGCATCTTTTACGGTGGAAAGCCTGTGGGCAATTACAATCAGGGTTTTTCCGGCAACGAGTTTTGCTACGCTTTTCTGAATGATTGCCTCGTTTTCCGGGTCCGTGTAGGCTGTAGCTTCATCGAGGATTACTATTGGGGCATCCTTCATCATTGCGCGGGCAATTGCTATTCTCTGCCTTTCTCCGCCGCTAAGATGGGTTCCGCTTCCGCCGACAAGCGTATCAAATCCCTTTTCCAGCGACATGATAAAATCATAGCAGCCGCTTTGACGGGCAACTTCTTCCACATCTGCATCGGTCGCCCCTTCACGGCCAAGGCGGATATTTTCCCTTATGCTCATGTCAAAGAGAAAGTTGTCCTGGCTTACATAGGCAACACGGCTGTTGTATTCTTTAAGCGAAAGGTCCTTGATATTTACGCCGCCAATTTCTATGCTGCCGGAATCTGCATCCCAGAGCGATGCTATAAGGCGTGCTATAGTAGACTTGCCGCTTCCGCTCGGACCGACAAATGCAGTGTATGATCCTTGGGGCAAAGTCATGCTTATACCGTGGAGAATTTCCGGGGGCGTTGCGGGGGTGTCCCCCGCAGAGGGGGTAGCCGAATCTTTAGATGAGGCGCAGGGGGAGACTTCCCCCACCTTGTGATAGCTAAAGTGAACGTCTTTTAGAACAATCGAATTGTCCAACGGCTTTTTAGCATCCGAGGCAGGCCTGTCAAGGTCCTTGAGGGACATTACGCTTCCAACTTCATCAAATATTGCTCCTGCCTTGGCAATATCGTCATGGTAGGAAAAGGCGATAAGGAAGGGCTGGATTGCACAAACAGCAAGAATGATTACGGTTACAAATGTTGAAGGGGCAACGTTTCCCCTAAGGAACATAAATCCGCCAATTGGAAGGAGAGAAAGCAGTAAAGACGGAGTTACAACTGTTGCAACCGCATGTGGCCAAATGCAGTCCCGCATCCACTCAACGTAGCAGTCCGAACCTTCTTTTGCGGCAATCACGAACCTCTCGTAAGATGCCTTTGATTTTCCGAAGGCCTTGATAACTTCAATGCCGTTTATATATTCAACTGCGGTATCATTCAGAACCTTTGTCTTGTCGAGCGCAAACTTGAAGCGTGCGGCCGCATCCTTGAACATAAAGCTCATTGCAATTACACCGATTGGAAGAACGCCAAGGCATGCAAGTGCAAGACGCCAGTCTACAACAAAAAGATAAACTATAAGGACAAGCGAAAGAAGAATGTTTGAAGTATATTCGGGGACGATATGCGCAAGTGTCGTCTCCATGCTGTCAATGCGCTCAACCATAATGTTTTTGAGCGAACCAGACGGCATGTCAAGTACGGTTCCCAGGGGAAGACGGGTAAGCTTGTCGCACATGCGTTTGCGTATGTTTCCAAGCAGGTTGAAGGTTGCAATGTGGCTTAGGCCTGTGGAAATTGCATGAAACAGAACATTCCCCAGCCAGAAGAGTGCTACGACGGTACTTTCCGCTAAGAATAGCTTCCAGTCGCGGACTCCTTCCATAAGCTGCCGGACAATCCTTGCAATCATAAGGTAGGGTGCAATGCAGCATGCAACGCTCAAAATGGCAAAAAATACACTTGTTAGGTACTGCCTCTTTTTTTGACCTGCAAATTCAAATATCCAGCCAACGAGGCTTTTCTTTGCAGGGCCTTTGTTTTTATTGGACATATAACACTCCTGTGCGTTAATTAGCTTATGCTAACAAAACAGCAACAGGGTCATTCTATATAACACTGTTATATTAGTCAAGTGGTAATATATGGCTAACTTATTTTTTTTCGTCGGAAAAATGCATAAGGCTGTTCCAGCCACCGCGGTAAAAGCGGAACATTTGCTCCAAACCGCGCTGGGCATCTTCCTTTGGAATGTCTCTCAGGATTAGGGTAAAGAAAGATGTAAAGGTGCTGAGGATTACAAGCTGTTCAATCATAGGGTCTATGCGCTCCACTTTTGTTCCCTGCTTTTCCAGGACATCATAGAAGGCCTCTGTAGAAGCTATATCCTTTTGGGTAATGTTCTGCAAAAAATTTTCGTACTTTGTGCCGCCAGCGGATTTTGAAATCAGGTAAAAAGGGATTTTATGGTCCCAGATATAGTCAAACATTTTCTTCAGGCCAGCAGATGAGTAATCTTCCATTCTGAGTTTCTGTTCTTCCGGCGGAAGTTTTTCAAATTCATGGAGAATGTCGTCATAAATACAGTTTATATAGTCGTAGTGCTCTTTTACAAGGGCATCGAAAAGCTCTTCCTTGCTTTTGAAGTAACCGTAAAAAGCTCCTGTCGTAACTCCGGCCTTTTTAACGATTGTGCGCAATGATGCATCGCGGTAGCCTTTTTGTAAAAATTCCTCTTCGGCAACAGAAAGTATTGTCTTTAAGGTGTTATGTTCCTCTTGCTCCATGCTTGTAAAATTAGTCTGACTTTACACTATTGTCAATAGAAATTTTTTTATCTCGGAAATTCCTGAAAGTACAGCCTCTTTTTTTTTGGGTGTATAAAAGCGGATTTTAGGTTCAATCTTAAGGAGAAGGGGTACAAGCGGCTTTAGTTTTTCTGCATCAACTGAATCTTCGGGATAAAGTGCCAATATGCTGGCAGTGCTTTCTTTGTAAGTAATTTGTGCCTGGGGACAAATAAGGCGGACAGCTTCAAGGGCAGCCTCACGAATGTCACTGTCGCGAAGAACCGGGTCACGGAAACGCAATCTTCCCGGAAAATAATTATACTGCACTTTTAGCCTCCTTTTTGTCTTCCAAAAGCCCTTTCGTGGCATTCACGCTAAAGGCAACGGTGGAAGCATTGTGCAAAATTGCTGCAATCGACGGAGATATGATTCCGAAAACTCCCATCAGCATGAATGTCGTATTCACGGCTACAATCCCGCGGTTGTTCATATCGATTTTTTTCATCAGTCTGGATCCTAGAAGCCTTGTTTTGTAAAGGCCTTCCAAACCATCTTCACTGGAAAGGATTATGTCAGCAGTTTCCCCGGTAATATCTGCGCAGTCTCCCATCGCTATTCCGGTATCGGCAGCAGCAAGGGCGGGGGCATCGTTTATTCCGTCACCAATCATAATCACCTTGTGGCCCAGTTTTTTCTGTTCTTCGATATAATTGAATTTATCCTCTGGCAAGGCACGCGAGATGTAGTGGTCTATTTTTGTGACTCTTGCGGCACTGCGGGCAGCCCCTTCGTCATCACCCGTTATCATTACGCAGTTTTTGATTCCGCTTCGGTGGAGTTTTTCTATAACCTTAACCGCGTCCTTTCGTACGGGATCATTTACCGCAAAAATGCCAATCAAATTGTTTTCCTCTGCAAGGTACAAAAGCGACTCTCCATTTTCTAAAGCCTCTTTTTGTATCTTTTCAAGTTCTGAAGGTACAAAAACCTTTTCATCATCAAATACAAAATGCCGACTTCCAATTACAAGCCGCTTTCCGTGAAGCCTAGTCGCAATTCCGTGGGCAAGTATGTATTCAACTTTTGCGTGCTCCTCCGGATGAAGGATGCCTCTGTCACTCGCAGCTTTTACGATTGCCCTTGCAATTGGATGGGCAAAGTGCTCTTCAAGGCAGGCTGCAATTGCAAGCACGTCATTTTCACTCCTTTCTTCAAACGCAATGATTCTAGAAAGGCTTGGGGCTGCAGCCGTCAGTGTCCCTGTTTTGTCAAAAACAACTGTGTCCGCAAGGGATGCATCTTCAAGGAATTTTCCGCCCTTTACGATTATGCCATTTTCCGCAGCTTCCTTCATGGCGCTTAAAACGGCTATGGGGGAAGCGAGCTTCATTGCGCACGAATAGTCCACCATCAGAGTAGCCATGACCTTTGTAAGATTGCGCGTAAAGAGAAAAACGGCAAGCGAAAGGAGGAAGTTGTATTTTACAAGCGAATCAGCAAGATGTTCAGAACGGACTTGTGAAGAAACTTTAAGCGACTGTGAATTGTCTATCATAGAAAGTATGTTCTGAACCTTTGTCTGGCTTCCAACCGCCCGGACTTCTACAAAAAGCTCCCCTTCCTGCACGATGGTCCCAGCAAAGACAGAACTTCCCTCCCTCTTTTCAACGGCGAGCGGTTCTCCTGTAATTGAAGCCTGATTCACAAGGGCTTCTCCCCGCAAGACATTTCCGTCAACAGGAATTACATTTCCCGTGCGGACTGCAACCACGTCACCTTTTTTTAAGACGTAAAGAGGAACCGATTTTTCCGTAACTTTTCCGCCATCATTTTTAACGACAAGCTGAACCTGGTCATTTTGGGAAAGAAGACGGTTTGCAAGGTCGGAATAGGATTTTTTCTTTGTAAAATCTTCTATCGTGTCTCCAATGTTCAGAAGGAAATTTATATTGGAAGCCGTTCTTGTATCGCCAGTAATCAGGGCCATGGAAATTGCCGCAGCATCAAGAACTTCTGATTTAAACACATTTCCTGAAGCCATCTGCCCAACACCTTTTAGTATGCGGGGGCCAAGAGACCAAACCCTTAGCGCGATACGCAGCGGAAGCGGTAAAAGTTGCTTAAAATAATGCATGACCGTCATAAATGCAAGGTCAAACAAAAGGCTTTCTGTTTGCTCTGGTTCTTCTACAGCAGCCAGCATTTCCTGATTTTTTAGGTACTTATCCGAAAGAGCCAGGAAATAAGAACGTATGTGTTTTTCTGAAAGAATTTTTACGTCGTAATAAATGAGGAATGACCCGGTCGTGTAATTTACGCCCACGCTGGTCATTCCATCTTGTACAGAAAGCAGACTGTGGGCAAGTGCCGCCTGTCGTCTTGTAATCCTTGATTTATCGTAACGAATGCGGATTCGTCCAGGAAGTGAATGCTTTACTGTAAAGTCCATTTTATGCCTTCATTGAATTCTTTTCAGCCTTGGCATCTTCTGCATCTTCTTTGATTGTCTCAAAGTATTCTTTTGCATCATCCTTGAGCTGAAGTCCGCCAGCAATAATTTTTGCGCAGCCTTTTCTGAAAGTATCAGTTTTGAGAATAGCAGCAACTGCAAATCCAGCAGCCACGCCCCAAAGGAATTTTTTTCCGCCCTCTGTCATTTTTTTCTCCTTCTTATTAGTATTAACTAATATACATTAGCGTTTTATAATATATATTAGCACCTATTAACATATCACAAATAAAAGTTATTTTCAACTAACATTTATTGCTTTTGGGGAACTTTTTTTATTTGCACGGAGGTTCAATACCACAATGCTCTGCGTCGAGGTTCGTTGATTGATTCCGAATTATAGTATTCATTCAGCAACCTTATGTCCGCCTTTGCAGCGGCAAAATCAAACAGGGCCGTTTCCAGATTCCGTATGCATTCCAGAGCCTTGTCCAGCCACGCTTCATTTTCATTTATCCTTTATTTCTGCGGATACAAAATGACTCCCTGCTCCTCTGTTTTTTATTGCTTCTTAGTTATATAATAAAACAATCATGGCATATTCAGAACTGATAAAAAACATTGACACTCTAAGAACTTACATACGGAATTTTTATATATACGGATTTAAAACACGCAATAAATTCCATGGCAAAAGCAGCCGCACTTACGATGATGAAAAAAGACGGCTAGAGAATTACCTTGACGGTTACATGACATTTAGATCGGACGAAAACGGAAAGGTGTCTTTTCTTTCAATTGATTCACGGCATACAATTCACAACCCCCTGTACAAGATATTCAAGGCAAAGTCTTTTACCGCAATTGACATTTCCCTGCATTTTATGCTTATGGACATTCTTTTTGACGGTGAAAAAAAGACCCTGAACCAGATTCTTGATGAAATAAGCGATGTTTACCTAAAGGATTTTTCTTCTGATGCAATACCCGAGGAATCAACAGTCAGAAAAAAACTTAAAGAATATGAAGGGCTTGGCCTAATCGCTTCGCAAAAAGACGGAAAAACCATGCTTTATTTTCGTAAAGCCATGACAGACTTGACAGGTCTTGGAGATACCCTGGCATTCTTTTCGGAAATTGCGCAATGCGGTGTCGTCGGGAATTTCCTATTTGACAAGCTGAATGACGGCGAGCAAAAAGACAGTGAGATTTTTCAGTTCAAGCACCACTACATAACTTCGTCGATAGAATCTGATTTTGTCGAAATGGTTTTTGAAGCAATACGAGAGCACCGCAGCCTTACTATTGAACAAAAGCGAGAAAAAAATGACCGCACAATATTAAATGAAGTCCTTCCGCTCATGATTTACCAGAGTACGCAGGATGGACGCATGTATCTTATGGCATACCGGTACAACGGAAAATATTTTCTTGCACTCCGTTTTGATTATATTCTTACAATGAAAGTTGGCGAAGTTTATCCAGGCTTTGAGCAGAAACGCGCCGAATTTGAAGACCTAAGAAAGCATATCTGGGGTGTAGCTCTTAGGCATAAGAAAAAGCACAATGACACAAAGACGGAACACGTCAGCTTCTGCCTTCATTTTGAAGATGACGAGCAATTTATCTATCAGCGGCTCTTGCGGGAAAAGCGCTGCGGAAAAGTCACCCGGCTTGACGAAAATAATGTCCAATTTGATGCGGATGTTTTTGATGCCATGGAAATAATTCCCTGGGCAAGAACTTTCATCTGCCGGATTACGGAATTCAAATGCTCCGACAACGGAATTACACGCAGGTTTTATAACGACATTAAAAAGATGAAGCAACTGTATTTTGGCAGGCAGAAAAATTTGGAGGAAACGAATGCTCTTTAGCGAAATATACAGCGCATACTACAATACGGTTGCCTCAATAATCAATTGTGCCCAAAAAGAAAAACTTGATTCTGATTCCCTTTATGAGATTGTAAAAAAATCTGCCTTTCCGGAGAGCGTAATTACGATTGGAAGTGCCTTGGAAAGCGAAAAATGGCTGCTCATAAAAAAAGATTACACGACGAATATAAAAAATACGCCGACAATGCCACTTTCACTTTTGCAAAAAAGATGGCTCAAGGCAATATGCTGTGACAAAAGGATGCGTCTCTTTGCGGATGACGAGGTGTTGGAGCATCTTGACAAGAATTTGACTGATGTTGACCCCCTTTTTACTGAAAATGATTTTTACCTCTACGACAGATATTCGGATGGCGACCCTTATGATGATTCCGCTTACATTGAAAATTTCCATACCATATTAAAGTCCATTCATCAGAATAAAAAAATATACATTGAATACACTAGTCGGAAGGGACAGACTAACAGATTCTGCCTTCAGCCATTTAAAATTGAATATTCCCAAAAGGATGACAAATTCCGAATCATCTCAAAAATCCGTAATCACCAGGCAACACTAAACATTGCAAGAATCGTCCACTGTGAAATCAAAGAAGATTTTAGGGTGGCTGCATCTGCCGAAACAGATTTGCCTTGCAGCAGAAGATGTTCCGTTAGCATAGAAATATATGATGCAAGAAAGGCTCTTGAGCGGGTAATGCTTGCCTTTGCACATTTTGAAAAAAGTGCAGTTCAAATAAGAAATGGCGTGTACCGGCTAAGCCTAAATTACGACAGCCGTGACGAAACGGAACTTGTCATCCGAGTATTGAGTTTTGGTCCGATGATAAAAGTGCTTGAACCTCAAAGCTTTGTGGATTTAGTAAAAGAGCGCATTTCAAGACAGATGGAACTGATAGGAGAAAATTAGTTTTCGCACCAAATTTTCCGTGATTGCCGCATCGTTTCCTGCTAGAGTAAAGACATAAAGATTCCTACAGCAGATTGAAGCCGCCACTATTATTGCATCACATGGCATGGGTGCAGGAATCTTGTCTTAGGAGAAAGCATATGAAAACAGTTACTGGAAAATTTAACACTGCAAAAGTCTTTACGGATGTTGTTGAAGAAAAATCATTGCAGCAGATTCAAACCCTATGCGACCAGGAATTCACTTCTGGAGAAAAAATCCGCCTTATGCCCGACGTTCATGCGGGGGCGGGCTGTACAATTGGAACTACAATGACAATAAGTGACAAAATTGTTCCGAATTTAGTTGGCGTTGACATAGGATGCGGAATGGAAACTTTGGTAATTCACAAGGATTCTGATACGGCGCGAAACTTTGATCCAGCTAAGCTTGATAAGAGTATCAAGAAAAATATCCCCAGCGGATTTGACGTGCGGAAGTTCATGCATGATTTTGTTGAGGAAGTTGAATGGGATAAAATCAAGGGAAGTTACAACAAGCACCGTGCAAAGCTAAGCCTTGGAACCTTGGGCGGAGGCAACCATTTTATTGAAGCTGACCGTGACCAGGAGGGAAACCTGTACATCGTCGTTCATTCCGGAAGCCGCCATGCTGGACTTGAAATTGCCAATTACTATCAGGAAGAAGCATGGAAGCAACTGAATGGAAGGGCAAAGGCCGATATTGAAGCCATGATAGCAAGTCTTAAGGCAGACGGCAGGGAGAACGAAATTGAAGAAAGCATTGCCAAAAGTAAGCATCAGATAAAAACTGTAGTTCCAAAAGATTTGGCTTATGTTTCGGGCTATCTCTTTGATGATTATATCAACGACATGAGAATAATGCAGCACTTTGCCATGCTGAACAGAAAGGCAATGATAAATTCTATTTCCATAGGACTTCGCTTAAAGAGGGAAGAAATTGTTGAGCAGTTTACAACGATTCACAACTACATTGATACGGAGAATATGATTCTGCGTAAGGGTGCAGTTAGTGCGCAGAAGGGAGAAAAGCTATTGATTCCTATCAACATGCGTGACGGTTCACTTATCTGCATAGGCAAGGGAAATGAAGACTGGAACTGTTCGGCTCCCCACGGTGCTGGCAGAATCATGAGCCGTAGCAAGGCAAGAAAGGAGCTACGCATGGAAGACTTCAAGGCGGAAATGAATGGTATCTATTCAACTACTGTTTCTAGAGAAACTCTGGATGAAGCTCCCATGGCTTATAAAACAATGGATGATATTGTAGAAAATATTGGCCCCACAGCTGATATTGTGAATATCATAAAGCCAATTTATAACTTTAAGGCAGCAGACTAGCCGGGCGTTCCCGCCTGCTTTTTGCAGGCGGTCGCTATGTTCCGGGTTCCGCTTTCGCTCCAGCCTCCTCGGCAGAATATCTGCCTGCGGTGGCCACCTTCGGTGCCCTGCACAGCGCTAACGCATTTCACTTTCGCACTAAATTTTCCGTGATTGTGAAAAACAAAAATGTTAAAGTAAAAAACATAAAGGCACTAACAGCAAACCTTTTTCCAACCCAAGTGTCGTGGGTTCGATTCCCACCAGTTTGCTTCGGCAAATTGTAGCTCAGTTGGAAGAGCATTGGAACAAAAGTGTGCCTTGTGCCATCAGCAAAGTTTAAAGATTCAAACAGCAATAATTGGTTTACAATGGTTCGATTCCATTTAAGAATCTTGTTTGCTGGTGGCAATTTTATTGGAGGAAAAAAATGAATGCGTTGCAAGCAATCGGTAAATTATTGAATTGCACTCAGACGGAGAATGGTGACCTTGCCTACAAGTCTTCGGGTTCATCTTGCCTAGACTTTTTCTCTCTGTGTGGAGGAATGAGAAAGAACATTTCTGATTTGGAAAGGCTTTTTACCAAAGCTTATGCAGAAAATCCACTTGTTGCAATCAAGATTCTTTTTTACATGAGAAACGTCCGCGGTGGACTTGGCGAGCGCAAGAGCTTCCGTGTGCTTTTGAAAGAACTTGCCAAAGAATATCCAGAAACAGCAAAACAGATTGCCTATGCAGTCCCGGAATATGGACGCTGGGATGACCTTCTTGTTCTTATGGACACTCCCGCAAAGGACGAAGCAATTTCCCTTATTAAAAGACAGATTGAAAAAGATAAAGCTGCCATGGGAAAAGGTGAGAATTCTTCAATAACGGATACCAAACTTTGTCAAAGTGCAGGAAGTGTAAGCCTGCTTGGCAAGTGGCTTCCTTCAATCAACACATCTTCTAAGGAAAGTGTTAGGCATGCAAAGATTTTGATGACAGCCCTTGGCATGAAGGCTGTTGAATACCGCAAGTTGTGTTCAGCCCTTCGTAATGAAATCAAAATTCTTGAAGACAAGCTTCGCCGCAGAGATTACAGCTTTGACTATTCGATTCAGCCAAGCCAGGCAATGCTTCGCTACAGGAAGGCTTTTATGCGTAATGATGGGAAACGCTACAAGGCATACCTGAACAGTTTTGTTGAACAGGCAGAAAAGGTTGCCCATGGGGAAGTGATTCCTGATAAGGAAAAGGTAACGCTTAATGCAAAGACCCTGTACCCATATCAGATTGTTGCGCCATTTATGAATTCATGGGGTGGAAATGGATTGACGGCAGAAGAGGAACTTCCTTTGGAGGCCAGCTGGAAGGCTTTGGACCGCAGGAAATTTAACTCAAAGACGATTGTGGTTCGCGATGGTTCTGGTTCAATGTATGGAACAGGCGACTTTGCCGCAATAAACATCGCCACATCCCTGGCACTGCTTTTTGCAGAGCAGCTTGGTGGTGCTTATAAGGACACTTTCATCACTTTCAGTTCCGAGCCACGTTTGGTTCATATTCCGAACAAAGCCGACACTCTGAAAAAGAAATTAAGCTTTATCTCTAAGTTCAATGACTGTTCAAACACTGATATTGGTAAGGTCTATAACCTTATCCTTAAAGTGGCAAAAAATGGTGAAGTTCCAAAAGAAGAGATGATTGAACGCATTTTGATTGTTTCCGACATGGAATTTGACGCATGTGCCGAAGGAGTTTCAACATTTGAGCATTACAGGGAAAAATTTGAGAAAGCAGGCTATGTGCTTCCCGAAATAGTTTTCTGGAATGTTGAAGCGCGTAATGCCCATCTTCCGGTAACACAAAACGAAAAAGGCGTAAAACTTGTAAGTGGTGCTTCTGCAAATATTTTTGCAAATGTTATTACAGACGACCTTAAAGTTGTAACACCACAGGACTTTATGCTAAAAATGCTTGAACCCTATGCAGAGTTTGACAAACTTTTAGCATAAAAGACAAAGGCAACCCCGAAACACTCCATTTTTGAGATTTTCCGGGGTTGCAATATATTTTTAAATACCTGTTTTAATATCTGCTCCGAATCTCCCTTGCGGCGGCAACAAGATTTTTTAGGCTGGAAAGAGTCTCTTTCTCTCCACGGGTTTTAAGGCCGCAGTCTGGATTTACCCAAAGCTTTGTTTTTTCTACTCGCAGGAGCATCTTTTCCAGAGCATCTACAATTTCTTCTTTTGAAGGAATTCTTGCTGAGTGAATGTCGTAAACACCGGGGCCTACTTCTGTGCGGAAATTTGCTGCCTTGAGCGCATCCAAAATCTTTAGGTCTGCACGGCTTGCTTCGAATGTAATTACGTCTGCGTCCATGGCATCTATGTCGCGGATTATGTCGTTGAATTCGCTGTAGCACATGTGTGTATGAATCTGGGTTTCTGGCTTAACCTTTGCGTGTACGAGCCGGAATGCAGGAATTGCCCAGTCAAGATATTCTGAATGCCAGTCTGCGTGGCGCAATGGGAGCTTTTCACGGAGGGCTGCCTCGTCAATCTGGATGATTTTGATTCCGTTTTTTTCCAAGTCCAAAACTTCTTCGCGGATTGCAAGACCAATCTGCAAGGCCTGTTCCTTGAGCGGAATATCTTCGCGTGGGAATGACCAGTTTAGGATTGTAACAGGACCTGTAAGCATTCCCTTTACGATTTTGTTTGTCTGCTTCTGGGCAAACACCGACCATTCAACTGTCATTGCTGAGCGGCGACTTACGTCTCCCCAAACAACCGGCGGTTTTACACAGCGTGTGCCATAGCTCTGAACCCAACCGTTCTGCGTAAAAATGTAACCATTCATCTGGCTTCCAAAATATTCAACCATGTCGTTGCGTTCAAATTCTCCGTGGACAAGAACATCAAGTCCAATTTCTTCCTGAAGCTTTATGCATTCCGCAATTTTTTTCTGATTGAATTCCACGTACTGCTCGCGTGTGATAGAACCTTTTTTATAGGCGGCACGGTTTGCACGGACATCTTTTGTTTGTGGGAAAGAGCCTATTGTTGTTGTGGGGAACAAAGGAAGCTTAAAGTTTTCGTGCTGAATTTTTTCGCGGTCGTAGAAAGAAGGCTTTCGTTCAAAGTCTTTACTGCCAAGGGAAGCTACTGCACTGCGGACATTTTGGTTTGGAAGAACACGCTGGCCTTCAAACAATGCCTTGTTTGCTTTAAGCGCGGATTCGTTCTGGTTTGCAAGTTCTTTTATTTCTATAAGTTTTTCTTCTGCATAAGAGAAGTGTTTAATAACATCTGCTTCGAGCTTTGTTTCTTCTGCAGTTGTATAGGGCACATGAAGAAGTGAGCATGAAGTTCCTATTACAAGATTTTCTGGAGCAAGAACTTTTTGTATTTTAGAGATGAGTTCATTTTTCTTTGCATAGTTTGCACGCCAGATATTTTTTCCGCAGACAATACCTGCAAGCAAAAGGGTGTCTTTGGGGAATCCTTTTTCTATAAGTTCAAGGCTTTTGCTTCCTTCTATAAAGTCCAGGTTTATTGCATCAAAACCAAGCTGGCATGCATCTTCATAAAGGTCGCGAATGTCGCCAAAATAAGTTGTAAGAATTGTCTTGATTTTTGCATTAGCCTTAACCGCTGCAAGAAGCAAAGTATAAATTGTCGTGAACAATTTTTTTTCTTCCTCGCTAACGTCAAACACAAGTGCCGGTTCTGTAAAAGAAATATATTTTGCTCCAAGGTCGGACAGTTGTTTTGCAAGTTCACCGTAAGCCTTTGCTGCTTCTTCTGCAAAGTTTACAGCTGATTTTTTTCCTGTGTATGTTGCCAGGCGCAGAAAGGTGTAGGGGCCTATTACAGTTGGAATGGTTTTTATGCCAAGTGCTTCTGCTTCCTTGTAGGCTTTGACGGGAGAATTGTCTTTCTTTAAAGCAAAACTGTCACCATCAGAAATTTCCGGTACAATATAATGATAGTTTGTGTTGAACCACTTTTTCATTGGAAGGGCCTTAACATCTCCCTTTTCCCCCTGATAGCCGTGGGCCGCAGCAAAGTATGTGTCCAGTTCGCTTAAATTTAAAGCCTTGTATCTTTGTGGAACAATGCCAAAGGTAAAGGCTGCATCTAGCACATTGTCATAAAAAGAAAAGTCATTGGATGGAATAAAATCAATTCCAGCCTGCTTTTGTTTTTTCCAACCGTATTCGCGTAGGCTTGCCGCTGTTTTTTCCAGTTCTGTTGCAGAAATTTGTCCTTTAAAATAAGACTCAATTGCAAATTTAAGTTCACGCTTTTTTCCGATTCTTGGGAAACCTGTTACAAAAGTTTTTACTGCCATTTTTACTGTCCTCTTTTTCCGTATTTTTTATGATTATAGGAATTAAAGGCCTCTGTGGAAAATACTATTTACAGCCAGTTTGGCATAGTTTTTAACTATGGTAAAAAATTGCGCAATCTGATAAGATTTTGTCATGACACTACAGCAGTTAAAATACGCAGTTACAGTTGCAGAAACAAAAAATATTACGGAAGCCTCTCGCAAGGTTTTTATTTCCCAGCCCAGCTTAACAGCCGCAATTCACGAATTGGAAAGCGAAATGGGGATAACTATTTTTTCGCGGACAAACAAAGGCGTTACAATCACAAATGAGGGTGATGAATTTTTAGCCTATGCAAGACAGGTATTAGACCAGGCATCTCTTTTGGAAGAGCATTTTAAAGGCGAAGCAGAAAGCACTCCGATTTTTTCTGTAAGCTGCCAGCACTATTCTTTTGCGGTAAAGGCTTTTGTGGAAGTAATAAAAAAATTTGGTGGCAATGAATACGACTTTACCATACGCGAAACCCAGACCCACGAAATTATAGACGACGTTGCAAAGCTGAAGAGTGAAGTAGGTGTACTCTATCTGAGCAGCAAAAATCAAAAGGTAATAGAAACGCTTCTTAAAAAAAACAATTTGATTTTTGAACCTCTTTTTACAACCAATCTTCATGTTTTTATTTCCTCAAAAAATCCTCTTGCAAAGAAGAAAAAAATCAAGCTCCCTGACTTGGAAGACTACCCCTACCTTACTTACGAACAGGGGGATTTCAATTCTTTTTATTTTTCAGAGGAACCTCTGACGGAAGTTGACTTTGACTGCCCCAAAAACATAAAAGTGCGTGACCGCGCAACGCTTTTTAACCTTCTGATTGGCCTTGACGGTTATACAATTTGCTCAGGAATTATCAGCCATGAACTGAACGGCCCGGAAATAATAGCCCGCCCGCTGGATACAGATGATTTTATGACCGTGGGGATTGTCACAAAAAAAGATATAGGCCTTTCACGCTACGGAACTGCCTATATTAAAGCCCTAAAAAGCGGACAAGTGAAAAAAAAGAATCAGTGATTTAACAGGCTGATTGCGAAAGCGCAACATACCGTCCAAATTATTTTGCCCCAGACTGCTCTTTTATTGCAACATTTATGTCTGTTAAACTAACTTCCGTTCGTTTTTCTTGAGATGCTAACAATTGAGAGCGGTTCAGGACAGATTCGATTTTTGCACAACTAAAGCCTTTGAATTTTTCCGCCAGTAGTTCTAAAGAACAATCGTTAGTTAGTTTTTTATCTTTTGTATACATTTTAATAAGTTCTTTGCGGGCATTCTCGTCTGGATAGGGAACAGACACTCTTGCGTCAAAGCGGCCAGGGCGTACCAAAGCTTCGTCCAAGGCAGATATGCTGTTTGTTGCGGCAAGGACAAGAACACCCTTTGTGTTTTCAAAGCCGTCCAGTTCGTTAAGCAGGGCGGTAACAATGCGGGTATTTTCTGTCTCTATTGCGCTGCCAGAATAATTGCGTCTTGTGCCAATGCCGTCAAATTCATCAATAAAAACAATGCAGGGGGCAGAACGGCGGGCCTTTCGGAACAAGAGCTTTACCTTCATAGGTCCAATAGCCATGAACATGCTTTCAAAATCTGTAGCCTTTGCAGGAATAAAGTTTACCCTTGCTTCACCGGCCAAAGCTTTTGCAAAAAGAGTCTTTCCGTTGCCAGGTTCACCTTCAAGAAGAATGCCCTTTGGCATACGAATACCCCTCTTTGCATATTCAGCAGGATGATTCATTATGTCCATAACCTGCGTCATGTCTTTTTTAAGCGATTCCATCCCGACCACATCCGAAAACTTTACGCCAGTCTTATGCACAACCTTAAAGGTATTCGGCGAGATGAACTTCCTAAAGACAAAAATTATTGCGCCAAAGAATATTATATAGAAGAAAATATCAAGAATTATAGAAACTATTTCCAGGCCATCCCTCTGAACTGTCACCTTTACGTCGTTCTGCAAAAGGAATTCTTTTAGAAGGGGAGATTCTGGGTTTTCCGTAGCAAAAGTGCCATCTGTACCCTTCTTTTTATAGCTAAGGCTGTCACCGTTTATGGTAACAGATTCCACTTTCCCGCTTTTAACTTCCGCATAAAAAGCAGAATAAGGCTCCACATTAGCGCTGCCAAAAAACAGGGAATTCAATCTGTCACCAAAGAAAAGGTAACAGATTAACCCTATGCAAAAGAATCCCGTAAGAAAAGTATAAATCTTTCTAAGTGTCTGTCTCTTCAAAATCCCCTCCAAGGCAAATAATCATTCTAGCCCAACACAATCCACCTGCATAATCAGAGGCCCTTTGCGCAAGATTCAAATCCTCAAATCCACCGCAAAAGCCCAGCAGAATGATTGCACCGCAATCATTGCACCGCAATCATTGCAGCAGAATCATTGCAACACAAGCAGGCCGCAACAATCAGCCCAGCGCCACATCCAAAACCATCATCAGCATAAATCCAACCGCAAAGCCAAGCGTGCCTCCGTTGGAATGTTCACCGGAAGATGCCTCTGGAATAAGCTCCTCCACGACAACATAAAGCATTGCACCCGCCGCAAAGCTAAGCAGGTATGGCAAAAATGGAACAACAAGACTTGTAAGCAGCAAAGTAACAAAAGCCGCCAAAGGTTCCACAATTCCGCTCAGGGCTCCGAATGCAAAAGACTTTAGCTTGGAGGTGCCCAGCCCGCGAAGTGGCATGGAAACAACCGCACCTTCTGGAAAGTTCTGGATAGCAATTCCAAGCGAAAGCGCAAATGCTCCGGCAAGGCTTATCCCGGAATTCCCTGCAAGCAGCCCTGCAAACACAACGCCAACCGCCATTCCCTCTGGAATATTGTGCAAAGTCACCGCAAGGCAAAGCATCGTAGTTTCCCTCAGCTTTACATGCAAACCCTCAGGCTTTTCTGAATTCATGTGCAAGTGGGGAATAATTATATCCAGCAGAAATAGGAAGGTCATTCCCAAGCCCACGCCGATTACTGCGGGAAGAAATGCCAGCCGCCCCAAATCCGCAGAAGACTCTATGGAAGGAATTATAAGCGACCAAACGCTAGCCGCAACCATGACTCCGCTTGCAAATCCAAGAAGAAGCTTTTGCAGCTTTTCGTTTATATGCTGCCCCATAAAAAAAACGCAGGCCGAGCCCAAAACAGTTCCCAAAAAAGGAATCATAAGTCCGTAAAAGATATGCATACTTTTAGTATAATGAATTTTTTTTCCATCAGCAACTTTTTGTTTTTAGGTACAGATTAACCCCTAATAAAACTACGGTTTAGCCGCCTAAATTTGCAGTTTTGTTTCATTCAACAAACGGTAATGCTATTATAGTATTTCATCAATGAACCATAGTATGAGTACAGATTCAGCAATTTGTGAACAACAAAAATCAGATTTACTAAAAACGGTTGCTGCAAATTTAAAAGCCTTTCGCAACAACTCATCTTTGACACAAGAGCAGCTTGCAGAAAGAACCAGCCTAAGTACGGAAACTATAGGCAATCTGGAAAACGCAAAGTCTTGGTTCAGCTTGGATTCGATTGTAAAAATTTCTTCGGCACTCAACATAAAACCCTACCAGCTTTTGCTCAATCCTTCAAACGACGAAGTTGTCCCCATTGACTTGGTAAGCAGCTACATGGGAGGATTCAAAGATTTTGTAAAATCTGGCGGAGCTTCTTATGGCATAAAAAATTCCAGCAGGAAATAGTTTATTCTTTTTCTGGACGGTACTTTTTTCTGTTCTACCAAACATTTTTTTGCTAAAATCGGGAATCCATGCCTATGCGTCACCGCCCTTCCACCCTTCGCTAACGCTCATTGCCGCTGCGCGTCAACTCCGGGGTTCCACGGCGGCGTACATCGCCTCAAAAAATCCCTCCCTGACTAGATATTCCTTGGCAAGAAACAAAAAAACCGTTCCCTGAGCCCGTCGAAGGGAACATTTACAAAAAATTATTTGTTAAACAGAGGGGTACTCCCCAAAGCCGTGCCGGGAAAGGGAGGGGTATAAGGGCACTCCCTTGATAAATTTATAGACAACAAACATTTTTTTCTATATAATAATGCGAACTGAAATTAAGAGGGAATCATGCCTAAAGTAGAAGTCAACGAAAAACTGTTTTTTAATCTTGTTGGAAAAAAGTATAACTGTGATGATCTTTTTGAAAAAAAACTCACTCACGCAAAAGCCGAACTGGACGAAAAGCCCAATCCTGCAGATCCGGAAGATCAGCGCGTAATCAAAATAGAGCTTAACGACACAAACCGCCCGGACTTGTGGTCAACCGGTGGCATTGCACGCTGCCTGCGCGAGTACGAAGGAGCAAAACATTCCGACTACAGCAAATTCCTTTCTTCAAAAGGCAACATAAAAGACACAAAGGATTATAAAATCATTGTTGACGAAGGTCTAAAAGACATCCGCCCCTTCCAGGTTGCATTCATAATAAGCGGTTCTGGTTTGGACGAAGCAATGTTCAAGGACATTATCCAGACTCAGGAAAAGCTCTGCTGGAACTTTGGCCGCAAGCGCAAGAGTATTGCAATGGGTGTTTACCGTGCCGACGCTCTCAAGTGGCCTCTTCATTATGTTGCAGCAGACCCGGACAAGGAATCATTCGTAGCCCTGCAGTGCGACAAGAGCATGACTTTGCGCCAGATTTGCAACGAGCATCCAAAGGGAAAAGATTTTGGCTACATCATCAAGGACTTTCCAAAGTATCCTCTTATCAAGGACGACAAGGGCGAAGTTTTGAGCATGCCCCCGGTAATCAACAGTGCAACCCTTGGCCAAGTGGAAGTTGGCGACAAGAATGTTCTTGTTGAACTTACCGGAACAGACATGGAAAGCCTTATGCTTGCCGCAAACATTGTTGCCTGCGATTTCTTTGATGCGGGCTACAGCATTCAGCCGGTAAAGGTCTGCCACCCCTACGAAACGCTTTTTGGCAAGGACGTGGTTGCCCCATACTATTTCCAGCCAACAACAGACGCAAGGCTTAGCGCAATCAACAAAAAGCTTGGCTGCGACCTAAAAAAAGAAGATGTTATCGCTGCCCTTGAGCGCATGGGCAACAGCGTTACTTCAAAAGACAAAGACGGTGACGTTGTATTTACTGTTTCTCCAGCACCCTACCGCAACGACTTCCTCCACGAAGTAGACGTTATCGAAGACGTTATGATTGGCCAGGACATTGACTTCTTTAAGCCGGAATCACCCAACGACTTTACGATTGGCCGCCTGCTTCCCATTACCCTCTACAGCCGCAAGGTAAAGAACATAATGGCCGGTATGGGCTACCAGGAAATGATTTTCAACTACCTGGGTTCCAAGAAAACTTACATCGACAACATGGGCATAGACGGCAAGGACGTAATCGAAATTGCAAACCCAATGAGCGAAAACTACCAGTTCATCCGCCCGTCAATTATTGCCTCACTTTTCGAAGCAGAAAGCCAGAGTGGAAATGCAGTCTACCCCCACAAAATATTTGAAGTGGGAAAGATTGCCTATATTGAACCATCCGAAAACACAGGCACAAAGACTATCCAGAGCCTTGGCTTTTTGACTGCCGCCAATAACGCAAACTTTAACGATGCCGCAAGCGAAGTAAGCACCCTCCTCTACTACCTTGACCACAAGTACGAGGTTAAGGAAGCCGATGACCCCCGCTTTATCCCTGGCCGCCAGGCTGCAATCATGGTGAACGGAAAGCAAGCAGGTATCTTTGGAGAAATCCACCCGCAGGTTCTTGAAAACTGGCAGGTTACGGTTCCTTGCGTAGCAGGAGAAATTGACCTTGAATACCTTATGGCAACAGAGCCAAAGGAACACAACGTAGAAGCAGCAGCCCCATCTTCCAAGCAGCCTTCTCCAAAGCAGAACACAAGCCAGCCAAAGGCAGCAGCAAAAGATGAAGGTCCAAAGCTTGCAGAAAACCAGGCAGAACACTTCAACAAGTACATTGAACTTAAAGTAGCAAAAATCCTTAGCGTGGAAAACAACCCTCAGGGAGAAAAGCTTTACATTGAACACATGGATGACGGCAGCGGAACAGAGCGCATTGTTCAGTCAGGATTGCGCGACTACCTTAAGCCAGAAGAGCTTATTGGCCAGCACGTAATCATTGCGGCAAACCTTGCTCCACGCAAGATGCGCGGTGTGGAAAGCCACGGAATGCTTCTTGCAGCCGACTATATGGAAGACGGAAAGGAAAAGGTAGAACTGCTAACCGCTCCTTGGGCAAAACCAGGAACACCGGTTGTTCTTGAAGGTGCCGATCCAGCCGCAGAAAAACCTGCAAAAATCGACATCGACAAGTTCTGCAAGGTGGAAATAAAGATTCAAGGTAAAACAGCCAAGATTGCTGGAATAAGCCTTTGCGCAGACGGTAAGCCGCTTACAACGCAAAAGTCGGACGACTGCATAGTAGAGTAAAAGTTGAGCGCAGTAAAAGCGGGGTTTTTAGAATCGCACTTTTTACTGCGCTTTATAATTTATACAATTGTTTACGGAGGGGAAAAAGATGCCTTTTATTGACTCAAAAATCACAGTTCCTGTTAGCCAGGAAAAAAAGGAATCCATCAAGGCAAAGTTCGGAAAAGCTGTTTCCATTTTGCACAAGCCGGAATCTTACCTTATGGTTGGTATTGACGACAATTACGACCTTTGGTTTGCCGGCAAAAAATTGGAAAAAGGAGCATTTGTTTCCGTTAGCGTATTCGGAGACGTTTCATCTTCTGACAGCGGAAAGATGACAGAGGCAATCTGCTCAATACTAAATGAAGAGCTTGGAATCCCGGGCGACAAGGTTTACGTAAAATACTTGGGCACCAACAACTGGGGCTGGAACGGCAGCAACTTCTAAAACAAAAACTGCCGGGTGAATTCTTTTTTTTGCAAAAGAAGGCCCGGCAATCTACAATTTACCATTCAACAAACTTAAATACTATGAAAGAAACAAATTCCTCTGGTAACAAAACATTACCCAAAAAACTTATAATATTTTCAATTCTTCTGGCACTACTTTTATTTTCAAAGTTCCTGCTGCCAAAGTTTCAGCAGACCAACCAGACCCAAGGGCAGCCACTTGTAACTAACACAATACAGCAGGACTTAGCAAATGAAGAAATACCTGCAATAGAAGAAACTGTACCCCAATCTGTACCTGACTTAACTGTACCCGAAGCAGACAGTAACAACTGTCCCCAAGAATTTGAAGAAGACACAAGTTCTTCGCTAAATACGCCAAACAATTCGCTGAACGAAGATGGCATTTACACATCAAAAGAAGACGTTGCCCTTTATATCCATCTGTACAAGCACTTGCCGGACAATTTTATTACAAAGAAAGAGGCACAGGGTGTAAACCTAAAGGCAGAAAACAAGTGCATCGGTGGGGACAGATTCCACAACAGGGAAGGCATTCTTCCCAAGGCAAAGGGACGCACCTACACCGAATGCGACATAGACACGCTGGGTAAATCTAGCCGCGGTGCCAAACGAATTGTATTTTCAAATGATGGCTTAGTTTATTACACAGGCGACCACTACCAAACGTTCGTTCTTTTATACGGAGAAGAAAAGTGAGTGAAATACGAGGGCTTGCAGAAAATTCAGCGGAAAAAGAATTCCAGGCTGATTCTTTTACAATTGACTTGATTGGAATAGAAACAAAGGCCGGGCTACACAAGCTGCTTGCCTCTGTTTTAAAATTCCCCGAATACTACGGAAACAATTTGGACGCTCTATTCGACATTCTGTGCGACGAACATCCTTTTTGGGACATAACATTCACTTCTTGCCAAAAGGCCGCAGAAAATCTTGGAAGCGAATATTTTGAATCCTTCAAGCAAACTTTTACAGACGCAGTAGAGGAAACGTCTTTGGTAAAGGTTGAGTTTTTGTACCGCGAATAAAGCCTACCCCCGATTGGAAGGGCGGTGGATAAAAAATTGCCTCCTTGCAATTTTTTATCCACAAGTTTTCTTACAAAAACTTGCAAGTTGATATCTGCAAACAAGCGACGCACCATCCTTGGTGCTACTTGGTCTCCCATAAAACGGAACCCTGGAAAGCGGGTTAGCAAATAGAGTATGGTCCAGAGAAAAAATTTTCAAAAGTCTTAATATGAATACTACTTTTTACCCAAAAAGGGTATTATGGTTTCATGGCACATGAGGGGTATTTTTTATATCCTATGGATGTTGCACCCTACGGGTATCGCTTATTTTAGTCTGTACCAAACAACATGACTGGCTGCGAAGTCTCCCCGGTACAACTCAAAGCCGTAAGAAAGTTTTTCTTGCGGTATTTTTTTTGCCTGCATTTACTTTTAACTGTTTGCCCAATCATAAAAATAATGCTATGCTGATTGAGTGAAAGGTCAAATTCAAAAAATCAATTACCAGAAGCAGCTGGACGAAATTCTTAAGAGTATAAATCCTCAGGAAAAAAAGCCGACGCTACTTTTGCATGCCTGCTGTGGTCCATGCTCTTCTTATGTTATAGAGTATCTTTCATCATATTTTGACATTACGATTTTTTATTACAACCCGAACATTTATCCTAAAAAAGAATATGAGCGCCGTCTGAATGAACTGGAAGACTTTATTCCCCGCTTTGAGCCGGCCGTAAAAAACAAGGTTAAGATTGTAGTTTCTACTTACGAGCCAAAGGATTTTTTTGAGGCGACAAATGTCCTGAATGAAGTGGAGCTTCAGCAGGAAGCAGAGAAAGGAATCCGCTGCAGGCGCTGTTATGAATTCAGGATGAAAAAGGCCTACGCTTATGCAGCTGAAAACAATTTTGACTGGTTTTGCACAACGCTTTCCATTAGTCCTTTCAAGGATTCCGTGATGATAAATGAAATTGGTACCGAGCTTGAGGAAGAAAATTCGGTGCGCTTCCTTACTTCTGATTTTAAAAAGAAGGGCGGTTTTTTAAGGAGCCTGGAACTTAGTAGGGAATACGGCCTTTACCGGCAGGATTATTGCGGCTGCCTTTATTCAAAGGTTAATACTGAAAAAGTCAGGCTGGAAAACCAATCCAAGTAACATTAACTTTGCGAACCGTCATGCCGAACTTGATTGGGTCAAGCTCAGAATGACGTAAAGGGTATGGCTTTAGAAATGCAATCTATACAAATTAATAGTAATTGATTAAAGGCATGTTCTTTACGATACTGAAATCATGACAGAAGAAAATTTGATTCATGACAAGGCAGAAAGTATTAGGGACGTAATCCGCTATCTTAGGCGCTTTAAGAATGCACTGGTTATTATCTACATTGATGACAAGCTTCTTGATTCTCCGCTTTTTACAAACCACATAAAAGACATTTGTAGAATCCATGAAGCCGGGCTCAAAGTTATTGTTGTTCCCGGAGCGAACAAAAGGATAAATGAAATTCTTGAAAAATCAGGAATTGAATGGTCCTTCCACAAGGATTACCGCATAACTAAGCCGGAAGCCATGCCCCTGATTAAGATGGCCGCTTTTGATGTTTCCAACCAGATTATGACGGCTCTTGCTGGGGAAAAAACAAACGCGGTTATTGGAAACTGGGTGCGCGCCAGGGGAAAAGGCATAATCGACGGTTTTGACTATGGCACTACCGGAGAAATTGACAAGCTGCAGGTTGATGCTATTGAAAACATTCTTGCCAACGGTTTTGTTCCTATTTTTCCATGTATTGGTTGGAGCCTTGCTGGAAAGCCCTACAATATTTCTTCTATTCAGTTGGCAGAGCAAATTGCTGTTCACCTAAAAGCGGACAAGCTTTTTTATCTTATACCAGGTGCTTCTATTTCTGCGGAAAGTTTTAAGGTGCCAGAGGGAATAGGTACTTCTCCTGAGGGAAATATTCCAGCAATGAACCTTGAAGAGGTTGATGAATTCCTAAAAGCCAATAAAATTTCAACTAATAAACAATCGGTAAATTCAAATTCTGAGACTGCCGAACATTCGGTAGTTTCTTCTGTTCCAGAGAATGTTTCACGTGAAAAGATTTTCTTGTTGCTTCAACTTGCAAAGGAAGCATGTAACTCTGGTGTTACCCGTGTTCATATTCTTAACGGCTCTTTGGACGGAACCATTCCATGTGAAATATTCAGCGATCTTGGTTCGGGGACAATGATTTATTACAACAATTACGGTGGAATCCGTGCCATGACCCGTGACGATATTCCTGGCGTTCTTAATGTTATGAAGCCTTTTATTTCTGCCGGGATTCTGCTTCCACGCACAAGGGCAGGTCTTTTGGAAGAGTTTCAGCACTACATTGTTTACGAACTGGATGGAGCCATTCGCGCCTGTGCATCTCTTATTCCATACGATGACGGTCAGATGGAGATTGCAGGTGTGGCAGTTAACAAAACTTTCTCTCACGTGGGCATAGGGCCAAAGCTTGTAAAATATCTTGTAAAGCAGGCGGTTAAGCTTAACGCAAAGAGTGTTTTTCTGCTTACAACGCAAACCGCAGACTGGTTTGAAAACCTTGGCTTTTATGCAGATGATATTTCTACCCTTCCAGAAGCACGCAAAGCAAAATGGACTTCTTCCAGAGGGTCAAAGGTTTTGCGCTATGATTTGAATTCTGTTTCACGTGAAACAGAATAGACAAAACTGCAAGGGTGTGATTTGTTTTTATAACCGATTACGCCCTTGCAGCTTCTTCCACCAGTAATTCTGTTTTGCCCTACCCCACTTCCATACAAGCCTAAAAGCCAATTTTGAATACACTAGAACCAGCTTAGATGCCGAAATAAACTTGGCATAACGGTAGTTTTTTAAAGAGGCAATTTCAAAACCCTATTTTTTTCATGCTGAATTTATTTTAGCATCTAACTTCATAGATTCAGAATTAAGTTCAGAATGACACTTTTAGAATAGGCTTCATTATTAACTGTTTAACTACTATCTATTGAAAAGAATTTTGCCTTAACAACGTCTTGTAGTAATTTTTTTGTTTCACGTGAAACAAGTAATAGTAAACCATTGTATTTATGTCATCCTGAGCTTGACTCATAATCTCAAATTACGATATCGAATAATGAATAATTGCTATTCTAAACTTGGTTGTAGGCAAGCAAATTTAGCACATATTCTACAGATTCCGAATCAAGTTCGGAATGACGGGCTCTTTATGTTATGGGCATCGAAGTATATGCAAATAAACAGTTCTTGATTGATGTTAAAAGCATCATCGGAGTAGACCGATAATATCAAAATTGAACCTGTTAAACATGTTTCACGTGAAACAGATAAATATTATTTTGAAAGCCGTAATTTTATTTTTCGCACATGCACCGTTATTTTCATGACCATAGAAAAAATCGTTGCGAATGACGTAAGAAAAGTTAAACACAAAGCTTGTTTGTTTTTAACGATGGAACTGTCCAAAAAGTTTAAGTCACAGTGTCATTCCGAACTGCTACGCCACATTCGCACGCACTTGCTACGAATGTGGATTCGGAATCTATGCACTGCATATGGTGTAGATGCTGAAATTGGTTGCAAGCAACCGCGTTCAGCATGACATTGCTTTCAGGACAACCCCATGACATAAGGGTCTACAGCACGATGATAAAATTTTCGAAAGTCAACATTCAGTCTATAAAAAATTTTGCTGCCGTGTTTTTGCTTTTAAAAGATTACCGTGTCTAGCCCGGTAATAACAAAGAGTATTTAACGACTATTTATTGAAAAAAAGTTTTTTGTTTTACGTGAAACAGGTAAGGGTAAAACATTAACTTTATGTCATTCTAAACGCGATTGCAGGTAAGCAAATTTAGTGTCTATTCAACAGATTCCGAAACAAGTTCGGAATGACAATTTTTTTTTATATCCAATACACCTGTTCAACATGGCTGCTCTTTTTTATGTTAATGGCATTGAATATTCTAAATTGAATTGCAGGAAATCAAATTTAAAACCTATTCTACAGATTCCGAAACAAGTTCGGAATGACATTCTTTTATATTCAGCATACCTATTTGGCATGACGGTTTCTTTATGTTACAGGCACTGTTTGTTTCACGTGGAACAAAATTCTCCCCAAATTATCCACAGGGCAAAAAATTCTGAAAAATTCAAACAAATTCATAAATTCTTATAATTAAAGAATTTACAAATTCAAAAAATTCTTTGAATTCAAAAGGGAAAGTTTTCCAAAAGTTATCCACAGGCTGGGAATTTTATGGGATAAAACCTAAGAAAATATGGTTATTTTTACTTTTTATTCTATAATATACACTATATATAGCGCAAAGCATATAGAGCCTACGCCCGATTGTAGGGGCGAGTTGCTTGCAACTCGTTGCCGCAGGCAATGGAGGGGTTTATCCCCGGAACCCCGGAAAGCGGGGACTACAGATAAATTTGACCGGTTCCGAAGGACCGGGCACAGTAAAAGCTGGCATGCCGTCCAAGAAAGTAATAAAAAAAAGCTGAACAGATAAAATTTTCTGTTCAGCCTATAAAATTATGCTTTATAACAGTTATTTTCTTATAATATAAGTAAATATCCTTTATTCAGCAGATTCCTTGTCTTCCTGGGAATTTGCTATGCGGTCAATGCCAACTACGTAGTCCGGACTGATGATGTTTACAACCTTAACGCCGCTGGATGCCCTTCCCTGGAGAGAAATGTCCTTTACGTTGGTGCGGATGGAAGTTCCCTGGCCGGTTATGCACATAACGCTGTCGTCATCTTTTACGGTAAGTGCGCCAATCAATTCTCCCTTGTCGTCAACGTTGCCAAAGACACGCTGTCCTCCGGTTCCGCGACCGTGGGCGTTGAATTCGGAGAAGAGTACGCGCTTGCCGATTCCCTTTTCCGTTATGACGAGAATCTTTGCGTCTTCTTCTACATGGATGGCGGCACAAAGTTCATCGCCTTCTGAAAGCTTCATTCCGTTAACACCGCGGCTGGCTCTTCCCATTGGGCGGACTTCGTCTTCGCTTATGCGCAAGGCCTGTCCCCGGCGGCTTACCAAAAGAAGCTCATCTTTTCCGCTTGAAAGGATTGCGCTTACGAGTTTGTCTCCATCATCAAGACGAACTGCCTGCATACCGCGAGACTTTGCGTTGCGGAATTCGCTTGTAGGTGTTTTCTTTACAACGCCGTTTGCTGTTGCCATGAACATGAACTGTTCTTCCGTAAATTCCTTGAGGCTGATTATCGTTGATATTTCCTCGTTGGCACTTACATGAAGAAGGCTCTTGATGTGAGAACCGCGGCTTGTCTTTGAAGATTCAGGTATTTCGTGAACCTTGACCCAATAGGATTTTCCTTCATTCGTGATGAACATGATGTAGTCATGTGTTGAAGCTATGAACATCTGGTTGATGTAGTCTTCTTCCACAAGCTTGGCAGAAATGGTTCCTCTTCCTCCCCTACCCTGGTTCTTGTAAAGGCTTACGGGAACACGCTTGATGTAACCAAGTTTGGAAATGAGGATTACCATGTCCTCTTCTTTTATCATGTCTTCAACATTGATTTCTTCTACTTCGCCGGAAACAATCTGGGTCTTGCGGTCATCACCATATTTTTCCGCAATCTCATTTGTTTCCTGTTTTATGATTTCAAGAATCTTTTCGTGATGGGCAAGCAAGTCTTCAAGGTGGGCAATGAGGGCTTTAATCTCTGCCATTTCCTGCTTTAGCTCATCGATGCGCAAATTGGTAAGGCGACCCAAGCGGTAGTCAACGATTGCCTGTGCCTGTTCATCATCAAAGCCGAAGCGCTTCATCAAATTTGCTTTAGCTTCTGATTCATCACGGCTGGCACGGATTATCTTGATTACTTCGTCAATTGCATCAACTGCTATTATAAGGGCTGCGAGTATGTGTTCGCGGTGCTTGGCCTGCTTAAGTTCAAACTGCGTGCGGCGGGTTACAACGTTGTCGCGGTGGTCAACGAAGTGCTGCACAAGCTGCTTAAGGTTCAAGGTTTCCGGGCGACCGTTTACAAGAGCAAGGTTTATTACGCCGAACGATGCCTGCAATGGTGTCTTTGCAAAGAGCTGGTTAACAACAATTTTTGTTACGGCACCACGCTTAAGGTCAATGACGATTCTCATGCCAACACGGTCTGAAGTTTCATCATTTACACCGCTTATTCCATCGATGATTTTGTCACGGGCAAGTTCCGCAATGCGTTTGCAAAGATCCGTTGTGTTTGTCTGATAGGGAACTTCCGTGAATACGATTGACTCTGCCCCGTTCTTTGCAACTTCAATCGTGAACTTACCGCGCATTATGATTTTTCCGCGGCCCGTCCTGTAAGCGTCTTTGATTCCCTGGCGGCCAAAAATTATTCCGCCTGTTGGAAAATCAGGTCCCTTTATATGCTGCATCAATTCATCAATGCTTATCTGGGGATTGTCTATGTAGGCAGAAACGGCTGATGCTATTTCCCTTAGGTTGTGGGGTGGCATATTTGTTGCCATACCTACGGCAATACCGCTTGATCCGTTTGCAAGAAGGAAGGGGAATTTTGTAGGAAGAACTGTAGGCTCTTTTGTTGTTTCGTCAAAGTTGGGGATAAAATCAACAGTATCCTTTTCTATGTCGGCAACCATCTCTTCTGCGAGTTTTGCCATTTTTGCTTCTGTATAACGGTAAGCGGCAGGAGGGTCACCGGCTATTGTTCCGAAGTTTCCCTGAGGGGTAATAAGGGGATAGCGCTCGGAGAAATCCTGTCCCAAACGGACAAGTGCATCGTAAACAGAAGCGTCTCCGTGCGGGTGGTATTTACCAAGCACGTCTCCGACTATTTTTGCACACTTGTATGTTTTTCCAGAAGAACGCAGGTGAAGTTCATCCATTGAATACAAGATGCGGCGGTGAACGGGCTTAAGTCCGTCTCTTACATCCGGCAATGCGCGGCTTACAATAACGGACATTGAGTAGTCAATATAGGCTTTCTTGATTTCCTGATCAATGGGCTGAAGAATCAGCGTACCACCTTCAGGGGTTGTTATTTCATTTTCCATCTATACTTTTCCTTAATTTTTCCTTATAAAGTCATCAGACATCGAGATTTGCATAAATAGCATTTTCTTCAATGAACTTGCGGCGCGGTTCTACGGCTTCACCCATGCATGTGGAGAAAATTTTATCTGCTGCGATTGCATCCGGTATTGTTACCTTCATCATCTTTCTTACGGCAGGATTCATCGTTGTGTCCCAAAGCTGGTCTCCAGACATTTCACCCAAACCTTTGTAACGCTGAACATCAAGCTTTTCTGCAGGAACACCAAATTCTGCGATTGCGGCTGCCTTTTCATTGTCATCGTAAACATACTTTACTTTTTTACCGTAGCGGACTGCAAAGAGGGGTGGCATTGCAAGGTAGACATGTCCCTCTTCTATGAGCTGCGGCATATAGCGGAAAAAGAAGGTAAGCAAAAGTGTGCGGATGTGGCTTCCGTCAACATCAGCATCTGCCATGATAATTATTTTGTCATAGCGCAACTTTGTTATGTCAAAATCCTTGCCTATGTTTGTTCCCAAAGAAGCAATTACCGGCTGAAGCTTTTCGTTGTCTATAACCTTATCAAGACGGCTTTTTTCTACGTTGAGCATCTTTCCCCAAAGAGGAAGAATGGCCTGAGTCTTTGAGTCCCTTCCCTTCTTTGCTGAACCGCCTGCAGAGTCTCCCTCAACTATGTAAACTTCACAGATTGAAGGATCCTTTGAAGAGCAGTCGGAAAGTTTTCCCGGCAAGCCAAACGAATCGCTAAGTGACTTTTTGCGGGTATTCTCTTTTGCTTTGCGGGCGGCAATGCGGGCTTCTGCTTCTGCAACTGCCTTTTCCAGAATCATATTCACAATCTGTGGATTCTGTTCGCACCAAAGGGTTAGCTTGTCTTTTACAAGGGCATCCACATAACCGCGAACTTCCGTATTGCCAAGTTTTGTCTTTGTCTGGCCTTCAAACTGGGGCTCTGGAACTTTTACGGAAATAACAGCAGTCAAACCAGCACGCACGTCATCACCGGCTAGCTTTTCATAATTTATCTGGTTGGATTTTGCGTCCTTTGACTTTGAGTCTTTTATTATAAGACGCTTCAAAAGCTTTTCATTTTTTTCCAGGAACTTATTGAGCGTAACGGTAAGGGCTATCTTAAAGCCGTCAAGGTGGGTCCCACCTTCCTTGGTGTTTATGTCGTTTACGTAGGCATAAATTTTTTCGTCGTAGTTGTCATTGTACTGCATGGCAACTTCCATCTGAACATTTTCCGTTTCACCAGAAATGTAGATGGGTTCTTCTGGAAGAACTTTTTTTCCTTCGTTAAGGAAGGTAACGTAATGCCTGATTCCTCCTTCAAACTTGTAGATAACTTCTTTTGGAGTCTCAAGGCGCTCGTCACGGAATTTTATTGTGATGCCAGGGTTCAAGAAAGCAAGTTCCCTAAGGCGCTGGGCAAGAACGTCAAAATTGTATGTCGTTGTTTCTTTGAAAATCGTATTGTCTGCTTTCCAGCGGATTGTAGTTCCGTGGATGTTTGTATCACCGATGCATTCAACCTTTGTCTTTGGCTTTCCCTCTGCATATTTTTGCTCGTAGCGTTTTCCCTCGCGGTTAACAAAAGCTTCCATCCATACAGAAAGTGCATTTACGCAAGAAACACCTACACCGTGCAAACCACCGGAAACCTTATAGTTTGATTTGTCAAACTTACCACCGGCATGGAGCCTTGTCAAAACAAGCTCAAGGGCAGAAACGTGTTCCGTAGGATGCATGTCTACAGGAATACCACGCCCATTATCTTCTACACGGCAAATGTCATCCTTTTCCAGGGCAACCGTAATCGTGTCGCAGAAACCTGCCATTGCTTCGTCAATACTGTTATCTACAACTTCGTAAACAAGATGATGCAAACCGTTTGGTCCCGTAGAACCAATGTACATACCAGGTCTTTTGCGTACGGCTTCCAGTCCCTTTAGAACTTGAATACTGCTGGCTGAATACTGATTTTCGTCTGACATTAAAAATCCCCACTCTAAACTTTTAAGTAATAAACTATACCAATAATAAGGAAAAAAGTCTAGCTTAAAACCACCTGCAACGTCTGCTTCAATTAAATTTACAGCCTAAACAACCTGTGGAAAAACCTGTGGAAAACTATTGACAAAAAGCACTTAAAAATTATAATTACCTCTTATGAGTGAGCAGAATTACAAGGGTATTTGGGAAGATGTCCTTAACATTATACGCGAAGAGTATAAGCAAAAAAACCAGGAAAATTTTTTCAAAATCTACTTTAACATGGAGTACGTAAGCGACACCATTGATGAAATAACAGTTTCCGTTCCTTCAGACGTTATGCTTAACCACATGGAGGAAAAAGGCAGCATACAAACAGTTAAAGATAAAATTGCGGAAATAACAGGAATAAATTTAAATGTAAAATTCATTCCAAAAAATATAACTTCTAAACTTCTTGCATCCGATTCAAACTTGGAAGAAGAAAAAACAGAAGTAATAACAAAGGAAACTCCTTCTGTACAAACAGAGCCTCAACCTGAAAATCCTTACACTTCAATACTGAACAACTTAATCTCAGAAAGCGAAAAAGAAAGTAAAATAAAAGAGGATTCATCATCAGCTTATTCATATTCATCCGATGAAAAACCCGTAAAAAAGCATCTATTGCTTGACGAAAATTTCACTTTCGAAACTTTTGTTCCAGGTGAAAACTCAAACTTCGCTTATAACGTATCTATCGGTGTCGCAAAAGAACCAGGGAAAAAATTTAACCCACTGTTAATTTACGGAGGTTCAGGCCTTGGAAAAACCCACCTTATGCAATCTATAGGAAACTATATTTACAAGCAAAAAGAAGGTAATGTAAAAATAGCCTGTCTGAGTGCAGAAAATTTTACAAACGAATTTTTTAAATCACTTTCCGACAAAAAGACGGATCAGTTTAAAAACAAATTTCGCAAGCTGGATGTATTGCTTCTTGATGACATCCATTTTCTTATTGACAAAAAAGGAACACAGGAAGAACTTTTTCACACTTTCGAAGCCCTTCACCAAAAAAAAGCACAGATGGTCTTTACCTGCGACCGTCCCATGGAAGAGATAAAGGGTATAGAAGAAAGACTCAAGACCCGCTTTACCATGGGAATTTGCATAGACATCACTCCTCCAAACTATGAAACAAGAAAAGCCATTCTTCAAAAGAAACTTGAATTGATGGGAAAATCAGTTCCAGAAGACATTCTTGATTACATAGCAAAAAATGTGCAGACTAACGTACGCGACCTTGAGCGAAGCCTAACCAAAATAATCGGTTATGCAGAATACCAGCCTGACCATAAGGTTACTATAGAAATTGCCCGCAAAGAGCTCAAAGACACATTCAGCCAGCCTTCAAACGGATTCATCAATATAGAAACCATTCAAAAGGTTGTTGCCGACCATTACAACATTTCCCTTAGCGACATAAAAAGCAAGAAGCGCAACAAAAAGTTTGTAATACCCCGCCAAATTGCAATTTACATAGCTCGCAACCTACTTGAATATTCTTATCCAGAACTGGGAAATGAATTCGGAGGACGAGACCATACAACCATGATGCACAGCTACGAAAAGATGGAAGAGCAACTCAAAACAGACTCTTCCTTCAACCAGACAATAGAAATTCTCATAAGGGAGATAAAGGAGTATAGAAAATAAGTTTACAATATGTTACAATCTTGTGTAAAAGCTTGTTAAACCTGAAAAAGCATTGTAAATGTGCAAAGCCTGTGAATTCAAAATGGATACTTATGCACTTTCTATTTTCTTTTATTGAAAAAAAATGCAGTACTTTTCCAGAAATTCACAAGCCTTATTATTACTACTACTAAATTTATATAAATTCATAAATTTAGTATAGATGTGCATAAAAATTCATTTTTTCTAGAAATCTTGAATTTTTATGCAACAAAAAAATTTGATGTCAATATTAAAAAAATAGGATATAATCTTAAATAAGATAAATTCTTGCAGGAGATAAAAATGAAGTTTGTTTTTGACAAAGAATCAATGATAAAGGAAATTTCCATAGCACAGGAAATAATTTCCACAAAAAACGCAGGTTCCATCCTTTCGAACATAATGATTTCTGCGTCAAACAATACGCTTACAATAAAGGCAACTGACATAAAGGTAAACTATGAAACACAAATTCCTGTTCAGATTATGGAAGAAGGTACAACAACCGTATACTGTGACAAATTCATGGGTATATTGAATTCTCTTCCTGAGGGAGAGATTGAATTTGATCAGTCCGGTGACGAATCTGGAATTGATGTAAGAATCAAGCCTGTTGGAAAAAAGATTAAATTCCAGATGAAGAGCATGTCACAGGATAAATTCCCTGAATTTGATTCTGCAGACAATGTTCCATATTTTGAAATTCCGTCAAAAGACCTAAAAGAAATGATTGAGCAGACTTCCTTTGCGGTAAGTGAAGACGAGACCCGCTACTTTATGAACGGTGTTTATTTTGAAAAGAAGGGAGACAATCTTAACCTTGTTGCAACAGACGGACGCCGCCTTAGCTTTTCTTCAAAAAACATTCTTGCTGGTATAAATGATTTTCCTGCAGCAATAGTTCATCCTAAAATCCTCAACATAATACTAAAGCATGCCCCCGATGAAGGAAATATTTCTGTAGCAGTAGTAGACAAAATGATTTTCTTCCGCTTTGGAAACTATAAATTTGGTTCTGTCTTGCTTGAAGGAAATTTCCCTAATTATGAAAGGGTAATTCCTGAAAACCAGGCTCACGTTCTTATGGTTAATAAAGAGGATCTTGTTAGCGCACTTAAGCGTGTTGCCCTTATGGTAGACAAAAAGGCAGGCCGCATTTACTTTAATATCAGCAACGGAATACTAAATATTGTATCGCAGCAGTCGGATATGGGAAGTGCTGACGAAGAGATTGGATGTGAATATGCAGGAGATTCATATTCAATAGCTCTTAACTACCGTTATGTGGAAGAACCTCTTCGCGGTATAGATTCCGAAAAAATAGCATTTGAATTTACGGAAGAAATGAAGGCTGTTACGATGCGTCCTGAACCTGCCTTGGATTACTTCCATATCATCATGCCGATGCAGAAAGAGTAGTGCCTTTTCTATCGCTGTCTTTGGTAAATTACAGGAATCTCAGCAATGCAACTATTGACTTGCTTGCAAAAGAAATTTTCTTTACCGGTGAAAACGGTCAAGGAAAGAGCAATCTTTTGGAAGCCCTCTATTATTCTGCTTACGGATCTTCTTTTAGAACTAGAAATGACGGTGAGATTATAAAAAAAGGTGAAAGTGAATTCAGCATAAGAAGCCTATTTCGCGAAGAAAACGGATCATCCCATACGACTGCATTTTTTTTTGAAAGGGGTCAAAAGAAAATAGAAAAGGACGGAAAGATTCTTCATGACAGAAAAGAACTTGTAAATACAATTCCCTGCGTTCTTTATAACCATGATGACCTTGATTTCGCAGTGGGCTCACCGGAAAGAAGAAGGTTTTTCATTGACCAAAGCCTTAGCATGTATGACATTATGTATATTGACGTGATGAGAAGATACAGGCGTGTCTTGAAAAACCGCAACCTATGCCTCAAAGAAAAAAAATACCAGTTGCTTGATACTTACGACATTCAGCTTGCAGTTAATGGGCTAGAAATTCAGAAGAAGAGGAAGAATGCAATTTTTCAGTTCAATCAAATTTTTGGAAAGATTTATGAACAGGTAACTGGAATAGAAGGGGTAGGAATAAAATATATTCCAACATGGAATAAAAAAAGTAATGAAGAAAGGCCTGTTACAGTGGAAACCTTTTCTACATATACAGATTCATTTTTACCGGAGATAGATGAGGTTCAGGAAATAATGAAATCAAAAAGGGATATTGAAATGTCTCTTGGTACGACTATGACAGGACCCCATCGCGACAGAATTGTTTTTGTGAAAGATAAGGAACTTTTTGTGCCCACTGCTTCCACCGGCCAGAGAAGGCTAATTGCTTTGGTACTTAGAACGGCACAGGCAGTATTCTATAACAAGGCAACGGGAAAGAAGCCGGTACTACTTATGGATGACGTTATGCTGGAACTAGATCCGGATAAAAGGAAAAGGCTCACCTCCTTGCTTCCGGAGTATGACCAGCTTTTCTGTACATTTCTGCCTGGAGAGCCATATGAAAACTACCGCAAGGAAAATACAAGAGTTTATCAAATAAAATCTGGCATTTGGGAAGAGACAAAATGAACGAAGAAGAGATAAGGTCTTTCGGAGACATAATAAATTCATCTTTTAAAAATATAAGCAAAGCTGACTATAATAATTCGAACAGCCTGTTAAGCATATGGGAAAAAGTTCTGTTAAGAATAAGGTCAAATATAAATCCTAATGAAGGACGCAACTTGGCGAGCCATAGTCGGGTAGTTGATTTTAAAAACGGAATACTTCTTGTAGAAGCTGACCACCCCGGATGGATAGAACTTTTGCAGCTTCACAAGAGATATATAATCAATGGGCTTAACATGGAAAACAGGGCTGTGAAGGTTGAGTCTCTTGCATTTAAGCTAAAAGGAAAACAGGGGAATCTTTTTGATCCTGAAGAACACAAGTATTCCACGGAAGAAGTGAAGGAAGAAATTATGAGGAGAGCAGAAGAAGAAGAAGAAAAATTAAATAATTTTAAATTGAATGATGAAAAAGTGACTCAAAACAAGGAACTTCCCCCAGAATTGGCATCGATTTTTGAAGATTTAAGAAAAAATATGTTGACCAACTCTTGAAAATAATGCTATTATAGCCAACACTAAAGTTGGGAAAATAATTTTATTATATAGGAGTCGTTCATTATGTTACGTACATATCAACCAAGCAAAGTGAAGCGCAATAGAAAATTTGGTTTCCGCGCACGCATGGCAACACGTGGTGGCCGTGCAGTTTTGTCACGCAGAAGAGCAAAGGGTCGCCATAAGCTTACAGTTTCTGATGAAAAGAAGCCGTACAAGGGTGGCGGAAAGTGCTTTACAAAGTACTGGTAATTCTTTAGCTTAGGGATGGAAAAGGATTCTCTTAAAACGGGACGTTTTACCAAAAGAGAACACATAAAATGTCCCGATGACATCCGGAAACTTTTTAAAACAGGGAAGAAGGTAAGTGTTTCTGGCGCAAAGCTTTTTTTTACGGCTAACGGCCAGGAAATAAACAGAATAGGCTTTCCCCTTCCCCGCGGGTATGGTAATGCAGTGCAAAGAAATGCATCCAAACGCTACAGCCGCGAAACATACCGATTCTTTAAGTCACACCTGAACACAGGCTTCGATATGCTCTTTCTTGTATACCCAGAAGCCTCCAATAATTCGTTCCACTCGCGGTGTAAAATTTTTAAGATACTATGTCAAAAGGCTGGTTTATTAAAGGAATAAGAGGCTTTTTTGTAAAAGCTTTATGTCTTTTGATACGCTTTTATCAAGTTTTTATCTCACCCCTATTTCCTGCATGCTGCAGGTTTACGCCTACGTGTTCTCAGTATTCATTAGAAGCGATTAAAAAGTATGGCCCCATAAAAGGGCTGTATCTTGCCGTAAAAAGGATACTCAGGTGCAATCCCTATAGCAAAGGTGGATATGATCCTGTTCCTTAGTGCGGCATCTTACGACAAGGAAAAGATTCATGGACAAAAATACCGTCTGGGCCTTAATTCTCTCTCTCTTAGTCATGGTGGGTGCATTTTTTGTAAACATAAAGTTTATAAAACCCCGCCAGGATGCGGCAAGGCAGCAACAGCAGATTGAACTGGCTCAAAAAGAAGCAGAACAGAAAAAGAAGGTGGAGGAAGCAAACAAACAGGTTTCTACCCTTCCATCAGAAAATCAGGAAGAGACAATCACTCCTGCATCAGAAACAGATCTTACCATTACAACGGACAAAGTAAAGGTTTTGTTCTCCCAGAAAGGTGGCGACATTGTAAGCTACCAGCTACTTGAGCACTTTGACAAGGATACCGGCAAAGGTGTCCAGATGGCGGACAACATTTCTGAATTCAACAGGGCCTTTGCTCTTTCGTTTGGAGATTCTTCTGGAGTTATGTTGAACGAGATGTTCAATGTAAAAAAGGAAGGGCCAAACGACATAGGTTTTTACAGAACCTATGACATAAAAGATTCCTCTGGAGTTTCCCACAAGTATCTTATTGGAAAGCACTATTCGTTTAAGGAAAATGATTATGTCTTTAAATTTGATGTTACGGTAAAGCCTCTTGACGGAACAAGGGAGCTTGATGTTAACGGAGCGGCATACACAATCCGCACTTCTCCGCAGATAGGCCCCCACTTTGACCGCAAGAAGAACCGCAACGAGGTAAGGGAAATTCTCGAATTCTACAATAACAAGCGTTTTAGCAAGGACATTCAGGGAAAGACCTATAACAGGCCTTTTGAATGGGCTGGTGTTGGTGGAAAATATTTTGCAATCCTTATAAAGCCCCAGAATGTGGAAAACATATCGTCCGTAGTAAAAACATCCGCTGCAGTGGAAAACGGTTACGGTAACTCTCAGATTTTCCTTACGCGCCTTCCCTTGAAGAATGGAATTTCTACAGATGAATTTTATGTTTACATTGGACCAAGAAGCGAAAATGAGCTTATAAAATACAATCTGGCGGATAAGAACAAGTGGGGCATCCTTAACGCAAAATTCAATCAGGCTCTTAAGACAACCGGTGTATTCTCCCTTGTTGAGATGCTTTTGAAATGGGCTCTGGAAAAAATCCACATCTTTATACACAACTGGGGACTTGCAATTATTGCCCTTACGGTAATACTTAAGATACTTCTTTTCCCTCTTAGCAAAAAGAGCGCGATGGGTACCCTTAAGATGCAGGAAATCCAGCCAAAGATGCAGGCTATTCAGGCAAAATACAGGGACAATCCCCAGAAGCTTAACGAAGAAACGGCAAAACTCTACAAGGAATCAGGATACAATCCGGTAAGCGGATGTCTTCCTATGATTTTGCAGATGTTCATATTGTTTGCGCTTTACAATGTGTTCAACAACTACTTTGAATTCCGCGGTGCAAGCTTTATTAAGGGTTGGATAGACGACTTGTCTGAAGGCGAATACATTTGGTCTTGGAAAAGGGAAATTCCTTTGCTTTCCAGATTCTCACAGAACAAACTAAGGCTTTTGCCTATTATCTATACTTTGTCTCAGCTTGTTACCGGAAAAATCACCCAGTACGGTGGAGCGGGAACTGCTCAGAGCCAGTCACAGATGAAGTTTATGATGTACGGTATGCCAATTTTCTTCTTCTTTATATTGTATAATGTACCGAGCGGACTTTTGATTTACTGGATTGTAAGCAACGTCCTGCAGATGGTGCAGCAGCTTCTTATAAATAGCTACATGAAGAAAAAGCGTTTGGAATTGGTTACAGACAAACCTGTTCTGGATAAAAACACACTGAAATTCAAGGGCGGAAAGAAAAAGACCCGCTAAGGAGTACGAGATATGATTTACGAATATGAAGGAAAGAATGAAAAGGAAGCTATAGAAAAGGCTGCCCAGGAACTTGGACTTGAAAAGGATCAGTTTGACGTTGAGATTCTTGAGTCCCAGAAAAAGACTCTGTTCAAGAACGGATATGTAAAAATCCGCGTACACACTGTTGACTCACAGGAATATGTTCACCCTGAGTTTGACGGAAAGGTACCGAATGCCACTGCCCGCGCACAGAATCCTAACCTTGTGGCAAACCCAATGCCCCAGGACGAATTTGAACAGAAGCTCGTTGACTTTGTGACCGTAATGATTCAAAACATGGGCTACGAGGTTACGGTTGAGGTTATGTTCCGCGAGGAAAAGAAGATAGGAATTAAGCTTACAAGCGCCAGCTCTTCAATACTTATTGGCCGCAAGGGCAAGAACCTTGACGCAATGCAGCTTTTGGCAAACGTATACGCAGGCCACCTTGGAAAGGAAGACGTACGCGTAATCCTTGACAGTGAAAACTACAGAATTCGCCGCGAGGAAAGCCTTGTTCGCCTTGCCTATGTTACGGCAGACAAGGTTCGCCTTAACAGGACTTCAATGCTCTTGGAGCCGATGAATCCGTTTGAGCGCCGCTTGATCCACACAACTTTAAATGATATCCCGGATATTGAAACCAAAAGCGAGGGAGATGGTTTATATAAGCAGGTACGTGTTATTTACAAAGGCGTACGCTGATTTTATAAACAAAGGAGTTGTGCCATGAAATTTTGCCGTGCAACCGTTACTTTTATTCTGTCACTTTTTTGCGCATCAGGACTTTTTGCTTATAATGCTTCCGATTTGGTTAGCGCAAGTACTTATGCAAAGCTTCAAAAGGATGGTGTGGTTCAGGTTTCGCATTACAAGGAAAAAGGGGCAAAACTGTCACTTGTACCCAATACGCCTGCCGCAAAGGAAGCTTACAGAATGTGGACTTCTGATGAAGAACCGGTGTTTTTAAGGGAACATCTGTACCTTATTCCAAAGTCAAAGCTGAATGCATCAAATCCAGAATCTGTAACCATTGATGAGTCCTCCAAAATTATACGTTCCGTAAGTAAGATGCAGGGAATGACATATTATTCCCATCGTTCAAAGAAAGTTAAGACTTTGTATGACTCAGCATACTGCATTAAGGGACCAAAAGACCGCACACGCGTGGCAGACAATACTGAAGGAAGTGCAAACGGCAAGGTTTTGTATGCTATGCTTGATGACGCATCGTTTGGAAAGACAAATTACCGCATGGAATATACTCAGAACGCCCAGGAAGTTGCCCTTCACTTTATAAATGAGACGGGGCTTTCCGTTATGGGGATAAGCGCTGTGTCCAAGAACAACCTGCACATTAAGCTCGTTATTACTGACTGCGGCGACAGCATGCTGGTTTACATGGCAGCCATGGCAAAATTCCCGGGAATGAAGATGCTGGAACAGACTATGAACGAATCTTTTGTTGCACGTCTTGATTCAATCTACACTTGGTTCTGCAAGCAGTTTTAGGGTACAGGTCTTTTATAAAAACGTTGGTTTGAGAGGTAGAAAATGAAAAGAATGTTTTCAATAAAAAAATTTGTGAGCGCAATGCTTTTTAGCTGTGTGCTTTTGTCTGTTGGAGGATGTAAACCTATGGAAAAGTCTGTTAAGGCTATTGAAGGAAAAGAAGGTATTTTTGCGGTAATCAGCACTGCAAAAGGTGACATTGTGCTTGAGCTTTTTTACAAGCAGACCCCGCTTACGGTAACAAACTTTGTTGGTCTTGCGGAAGGCACACTTTCTGCAGCAAACGGAAAGCCTTTTTATGACGGCTTGAAATTCCACCGCGTGATTAGCCGTGCTAACGGAGACAGCCAGGACTTTATGATTCAGGGTGGAGACCCACGCGGAAACGGTACAGGCGGCCCCGGCTATAAGTTCTCTGATGAATTTGTTGATTCACTTAAGTTTACGGAACCTGGACTCTTGGCAATGGCAAATTCCGGCCCTGCAACAAACGGAAGCCAGTTCTTTGTTACTATTGTACCGACTGAATGGCTTAACGGACACCATACAATCTTTGGAAAGGTTGTGGATGCGGAAAGCCTTAAGGTTGTGAACAAGATTAAGCAGAACGACGTTATGACAAGCGTAAGAATCTACCGCCAGGGTGCAGAAGCAGAAAAGTTTACTGCTACACAGGCTGATTTTGACCGCCTTGAAGTTCAGGCAAAGAAAAATGCCCTTGCAGCCAAGGAAAAGGCAAATGCGGCAAAGATAGCGGCTGTAGAAAAGGCCTTTCCTGGATTCAACAAGGATGAAAACGGCATCTATTGGAAGACAACAAAAGCCGGTTCCGGTGAAAAATGCGGAAGGGGTAAATCTGTAACCACAGAATATAAGGGATACCTTGTAGACGGAACCCTGTTTGACGGTTCAGAAAAGTTTGTTCCGGGTTCACATGAGGCTCTTAACTTTACGACTGCCGGCGGACAGATGATTCCAGGATTTGATGTTATGGTTCAGGATATGAAGAAAGGCGAAGTTCGTACAATCGTAATTCCTTCCGACATGGCATACGGCGACCGCGGTATTCCCCAGGCTGGAATTGAAGGCGGTGCTTACATAGCATTCGACATTGAGCTTGTGGAAGTAAGATAGTCTTAGCAGGCTACAGCAGAGCAACCTACGCCCGATTGTAGGGGCGGGTTGCCTGCAACCCGTTGCCGCAGGCAATGGAGCGGGGAGGGACCCGCGGAACCCCGGAAAGCGGGGAAAATTGCATGGTTTGACCGGTCACGTAGTGCCGGGCACAGTAAAAGTTGGCATGCCGTCCAAGATAAAAAAAAGTCAAAACATAAGATTACTCACCTTTTTTGCATCACTTTGCCTATACCTTTCTGCCATTGAATACGCAATTCCAAAACCCCTACCCTTTTTGCGGCTAGGACTTGCAAACCTTCCAATTTTGCTTGGGCTTGAAGTTTTTCCCGTTGCCACAGTTTTATTGCTTACGCTTTTGAAAATTCTTTTGCAGGCATTTATAAGCGGTACATTTTTTAGCTACGTTTTTGTTTTTAGCCTTTCGGGTACACTTGCGTCGAGCTTTGCCATGATTTTTGTGTATAAAATCTGTACCCTTCCAGCTAGAATGTATGGAAAGGCCTTTGGAATTGTTTCCTTTGCCGGAATTTCCGTTGCCGGGGCCTTTGCAAACAACCTAGCCCAGATTGCCTGTGCCCGCTACCTTTTGTTTGGGGAAAATACAAAATACATTGCACCCCTTCTGATGGTCTTTGGGCTGGTAACTGGGATTCTTCTGGGGCTTTTTTGCAACGCATTTGCTTCTAATTCGCAGTGGTATAAAAATTGCTGCTTTGTCTGTGGAAAAAGTGTTTTTGCTGGCGGGGAAAGCTTGGAGGAAAACAAAAAGTTGCACAGTTTTTCCACAGGGGAGAATGCGGAAAAAGCTGCCTGTGGAAAAAAAGAGACCTTTGCTCTTTTTAAATTTGCCTTTTGTATGCTTAGCTTTGCCCTTTTTATTCAGATAAAGAATCTGTACCTTCTTTGGGGTACAGTTTTATTTTTCTTTGTGCTTGATGAAATTATAAAGAAAGGAAGGGTTAAACTGTTACCTTCCATTATAATTGTGCTGTCTGTCACCTTTTTTGCCCTGCTGACTCCTGTTGGCAAAGTTTTGTTCAGGATTGGCAGCTGGAAAATTACACAGACATCCCTGGAAATGGGCCTGCACAGGAGCGGATTTCTTGTTGGCATGGTTTTTATTTCACAGTGCGCGGTGGATAAGAATTTGAGGCTGCCGGGAAAAGCTGGAGCTTTTGTGGCGGGAGTGTTCTACTATTTTGACCTGCTTGTTAGCGAGAAGATAAAATTCAGCAGGAAAAACCTTGTAAAATCCATAGACGAAAGGCTTCTTAAAATTTGCGCTGGTGGTGTTGAATGAATTTTTATCCAGAAGAAATAAAATCGCTTCCAATATATTCCCATCTTGATGAACTTTGCGGAGTGCTTAAAAAGTCCCAGTCGCATTTTATGGTGCTAACAGCCCAGACTGGTGCCGGAAAGTCTACAGCAGTTCCCCTTGCTTTGCTAAAGAATTTTGGCGGCGGAATTTTGATGCTGGAACCGCGTCGTCTTGCCGTTTTGAACATTGCAAACCGCGTGTCTTCTTTGCTTGGCGAGGAAGCAGGAAAAACATGCGGTTACGTGATGCGCATGGAAAAACGTATTTCTGATGCAACAAGGTTTACCGTTCTTACGGAGGCTGTGCTTACCAGACGTTTGCAAAAAGACCCCGCCCTGGAAGGAATATCTGTTGTTGTAATAGATGAGTTTCATGAGCGGTCTGTTCATGCGGATTTGGCTCTTGCTTTCTTAAAAGAAGCCATGATGCTGCGCGATGATTTGTATGTTGTGGTCATGTCTGCTACAATAGAAACCAAGCGTTTAAGCGAATATTTGGGTACAGATTCAGCTACAGAAAATGGAATGGGGACACTTGTGCCCTGCCCTGTTTTTTCTGTTGAAGGACGCACTTTTCCTGTTCAGATTGAATATGATGAAAAATCTTCTGTTTCTCAGGCTGTATTTAATGAGCTTTACAAAAAGCTTGATGATTTGGGGGTAAGCAGGGGTGCAATTCTTGTTTTTTTGCCGGGATTAAGGGAAATTCGCCAGGTAAAGGAAGAACTGGAGCTTGGCGGAGCTTTGGATTATGCGGATATTTTGCTTTTGCATAGTTCTGTACCCTTTGCAGAGCAGAAAAAGGTGCTATCTGTACCCAAATCTGTACCTAAAAGCAGTGACAGGCGGCGGGTGATATTAAGTTCCGCAATAGCCGAAACCTCTGTTACCGTTCCTGATGTTACCGTAGTCATAGACAGTGGCTACATGCGCTTTTCTTCTTTTAACAGGACAGCCGGAATGCCTGCCTTGGTAACGCAAAGGGAAAGCCTTTTTAATGCAGCTCAGCGTACAGGCCGGGCTGGTCGTGTTCAAGAGGGAAGATGCGTGCGGCTTTGGAACAAGGATGATGTGCTTGCCCTTTCCAACCCCCCGGAAATTCTTCGTACAGACCTGACTTCTCTGGTGCTTGAGTGCGCAGAATGGGGTGCTTTGCTACCGGAAAGCCTTTCCTGGCTTGATGAGCCTCCAATAAATTCTTGGCAAACAGCAAAATCCTTGCTAAAAGACTTGAATTGTCTGGATGAGAATTCCATAACGCCTCTTGGCAAAGCGGCACTTCTGATGGGCTGCCATCCTCGTCTTGCCTGTGTTGCCCTAAGCGGTGCTATCTTTGGTAACATTGACTTATCCACAGAACTTGCCTCAAAATACGACAAGTCTGTAAGTGGCAATCCAGAACTTGCCAAAAAATCAGCCTTGGAGCTCAAAAAAAGGGTACAGAAATGCAGGGAAATCTACAACTTTTCATCTTGTTTTCCACAGAAATTTTCAGGTTTTTCCACAAGTTGTGCACTTCTCTGTGGATTTCCAGACAGAATTGCCCTGCTAGAAGATGACGCTACAGGTTTGTATCATTTTCCTTCGGGAAGGATGGCCCTGCTACCAAAAGAAACTCACAGACCCTACCCCAAGTTCATAATTGCGCCAGAAGCAGATGCCGGGGAAAAAACAGGCAGAATATATTCATTTGAAGCCCTGCCGGAAAAAATAGCGGGGGAATATCTTGCGGCCAAGGCAAAGGTTTATACCCTTGTCGAATTTGAAAAGGGCGGTCAAAGGCTACGCAAAAGAGAATACACTTCATACGGAAAAATTGTCCTAAAAGAAAGGGATCTGAACCTTGTGCCTGGCGATTTCACAGAAGCCGTAATAAATCAGGTTAAAAAAGAAGGAATTGAATGGCTCCCAGTTGGTAAGTCGGCAAAAAATCTTCTTTTACGGGTACAGTTTTACCTTGAAAACTTAAAGGACTCTGATAAATCTGCATCAGATGGTGACAGTTTGCACCAAAAATTCAACTCGCTGGCGGAAAATGCGGATGAATGGCTTAGACCTTTCTTGGTTGGAGTGGAAAAGTCTATGCCTGAGCAGAAGGTTTACGATGCCCTTTACTGGTACTTGGACGGAGACAAGGTGAATGCCTCTGTTCCCCAGGAAATTAGGCTTGCCAATGGTAAGCGGCTAAAAATCCAGTACGAGGCTCAAAACGGAAAAATTATACCGCTTGCAGAAATCATTATCCAACAGATTTTTGGCTGCTTTGAAACTCCCCGCGTGATGGGGCTGCCCGTGCTTTTAAAGCTGCTCTCCCCTGCCCGCCGGCCACTGCAAATTACCAGCGACCTTGCGAACTTTTGGAAAGAGACCTGGCCTCAGATTTGTTCGGAGATGAAGGGACGCTATCCAAAGCACAACTGGGATTACCGAGTTGCAAGTGATTGAATTTATTCTTATTTTTTGGACGGTATGCCCTTTTTATCTTTTATTTGAATTAAAGAAGTGCCAGCCTTGTATGCAATCCCCGCTTTTCGGGGTTCCGGCTTTCGCCTCCATTGCTTCGCAACGGCTACGCCGCCCCTACAATCGGGCGTAGGTTGCTTGAGCTTTTTCCCCAACTAAGCAAGAATAAAAAATTTAAAATGAATTTGGAAACATTTTGTTGAAACCTGTAAAAACATCTGTTATAATTTAGTATATATTTTAAAAGGGAAACCAAAAGAGGCACGTATGAAAAAGAGTTTGAAAGCTGTGATTTCTTGCGGAGTGGCAATTACGACAATTCTGTCGTCTTGCGCAACAACAGACAAAGGTTCGGAGGAGTCTAAACCCCAAACTCCTGGAAAAAGAATCATACGCACTGTAACTACAGAACAGAAAGTGACCAAAGTCCAAAAAGATGGTCAAAAAAATAATAAGACTGCAACTGCAAAAGCTGGTGCATCCAAGAATACGGTAACTGCAAAAAACAATAAACAGACCGCAACTTCAACGACAACCACAACAACTTCTACAGGAAAGAATGTTAAACAGAATTCTTCCACTGTTTCAAAGCCGTCTACAGATCAGCCAACTGCTGCCGAGATAGCCGCAAAGAGACAGGCCGCAGAAGCTATTGCCGCTCAGAAGAAAGCTGAACAGGAAGCAGCAGAAAAACAGAAGGCCATTCAGGAAGCTGCCGCCAAGCGTAAGGCTGCCCAGGCAGAAGCAGAAAAGAAGCGCGCCGAAGAAGTAGCTGCCGCAAGAAAGAAGGCTGCAGAAGAAAAAGCTGCCCAGCAGAAAGCCGCAGAAGAAGCCGCTGCAAAGCGCAGGGCCGAACAGCAGGCCGCTCAGGAAGAAGCCGCCAAGAAACGCGCAGAACAGCAGGCTGCTGCTAAAAAAGCCGCCGAAGAAAGAGCCGCAAAGCAA
>DJYC01000030.1:12064-12800 GCA_002448445.1 Treponema sp. UBA6988 | reverse complement strand
AAAGGCTGCCCAGGAAGAAGCCGCTAAAAAGCGTGCAGAACAGCAAGCCGCTGCTAAAAAAGCCGCCGAAGAAAGAGCCGCAAAGCAAAAGGCTGCTCAGGAAGAAGCCGCCAAAAAGCGTGCAGAACAGCAAGCCGCTGCTAAAAAAGCCGCAGAAGAAAAAGCTGCCAAGCAGAAGGCTGCCCAGGAAGCTGCAAAGAAACAGGCTTCAAACCAGAACCAGAAGGTTGCGTCAAACACTGCTAGTCCGTCTAAAAAGACAACAACCACTACTACAACCACAAACACAAAGACTACAACTAATACTTCAAAGCAGAATACAACAAGCACTGCAAAGACACCTTCTACAGCAAATAGCGTAACTTCTTCCAATACTAAGACCACAAGCAATACTTCTACAGCAAATAACGCTGCTGCCAAGAAGGCTGCCCAAGAAGAAGCTGCAAAGAAGCGTGCCGAACAGCAGGCCGCCGCCAAGAAAGCTGCCGAAGAAAGAGCTGCAAAACAGAAGGCTGCTCAGGAAGAAGCCGCAAAGAAGCGCGCAGAACAGCAGGCTGCTGCAAAGAAAGCTGCGGAAGAAAAAGCCGCCCAGCAGAAAGCCGCTCAGGAAGCTGCAAAGAAACAGGCCGAACAGAAGGCTGCACAAGAAGCTGCTGCTAAAAAGAAAGCAGAACAGCAAGCTGCCGCTAAAAAAGCCGCTGACGAAAGAGCTGCAAAGCAAAAGGCTGCCCAGGAA
>DJYC01000030.1:0-11906 GCA_002448445.1 Treponema sp. UBA6988 | reverse complement strand
TGCAGAACAGCAAGCCGCTGCTAAGAAAGCCGCAGAAGAAAAAGCCGCTCAGCAAAAAGCTGCACAGGAAGCCGCCAAGAAACAGGCTGAACAAAAGGCCAGCGACCAGAAGATTGCCGCAAACACAAATAAGAATAACGCTGCACCTTCTACAAAGACAACAACGACCACTACAACAACTACTACTTCTAAGACGAATACAGGCTCAACAAGTGGCAAACAGGCCCAGTCTGATGCACAAAAGAAAGCAACTGTTCTTGACAACCTTGAAAAGTATTCAGAGGAATGGACATCTGATTACGAAGGCAGCAAGTACGGTTATTTCTATACGTCACCAGAATATGGCCAGTTCAACATGATTGAAGGCGAGTTTACCAAGAAGTCTGGTTACGCAAAGTCTGCTTACGGTTTTGTCTTTGGTTATTCAGATTTGGCAAACGGCTACCTTAAGGATTACATCCGCTTTGAAATCAATACCGACGGTGAATATGCCCTTTACACATGGGACGGAAAGACCTACAAAGATTTGGTTCAGCCAAACAACAAGGGTACGGCTTATTTCTATTCCCACCCGGCAATCAAGTCTGGTTACAACACCCAGAACAAGCTAAAGCTCGTTGCAGACGATGAAACTCAGACTTGGAGCGTATATCTTAACGGTGAACTGATAAAAGACAATATTCCTTACCTTAAGAACGGAACTCACGGTGTAATGGGCTTCTTTAGTGTAGGTCAGGAAGAGCAGGAAAACATGCCGGCTGTTCCAGTCGTGGTTTCTTACCGCATTACAGACGCAGTTCTCTATAATGACGGTTCAGAGGAATACTAGTGAATGAAGCACAGTGGGAGGCATTCCAAGCCTTCCGCAATTCATACAAAGAATTATGCGACCAATGGAATACGGCTTTTGCAGAGGAATTAAAGCCTTTGCAAAAGTCTGCTTCCGTAAAGGATACCCCAGAATACCCAATAGAAACACCGGTCGTTTACAACACAGCCTATGATTCTTTTACAAAAGACGATGAAATTACCTTGCTTGTCATAGGTGACAATCCCGGCAAAGAAGAACAGCTTTCCAAAAACCGCAAGTATCTTGTTGGCCAAAGCGGACGCATAGCAGAAGGATTTTTCCGCCGCCACCCTGAATTCCATACGGATTTTAGGAAAAATGTCATCATAATGAACAAAACACCGGTTCATACGGCAAAGACAAGCCACTTAAAGTACCTAAAAAAGAACGGATCTGAGCAAATAAAAAATCTTATTCAGGAAAGCCAGATTCTTATGGCAAAAAAAGCCGCCCAGCTGCATCAGGCTTTGCTAAAAAACTGTATGGGTCAAACTGTACCCCAATTATGGCTTGTTGGCTATGCTGAACTCAAGAAAAACGGAATCTTTGCCTCCTACCGCGAAGAATTAAAACAAGCCTATACTTTGCCAGACGGAAAAGAAGATTCTGCTTGGAAGAAGGTATTTGTCTACCAGCACTTTTCCATGAACCGCTTCTTGGTTGACTTAAATGACTTCCAGAAAAAAAACATGGGTACAGATTTACCCAAAGCATTGGAATCACTTGGCCACATTCACCGCGATGAAATTTTCAAACCAAACGGTGACTAAGGTGACTAAATAAAAGGAGAAAGTATGAAAAAAGTTTTTACCCTATTGTCAGTATTGATAATGTTTGCCGCATCATCTTTTGCAAAGAGGTTGCCACCGCCGGAAGTTAAACCTATCACCAAAGGCAATTTTATTTACTATGCCTCCTCAGATTCTTTCAATGACCAGTCTTTTGGTACGGTTAGAATAGAATCCGTAGATGAACCCAAATATTTTTATAGAATACCAATTTATGCCATAGAAGAGGACACTAATCTTGAAAGGGATGTTCAATGGATTGAAATCAAAAGCATGGAATTCAAGGATGATGAAACAATTACAATTGTAAATGAATGGAACCATACTTTTGAATTGAACATAAACACTTTTGAAGTCAAATGCGTAGACACGGAAAACAATGTCTTTAGCTATAAAGAATATAAATGCATCCCTAGAAACATAAATGAAATTTATGAAAAGAAATTTGAAGATTTTGTAAACAATAATGCAAAGTACAAATATAAAAGAACCCAGCCAGAGGTAAAAAAACTAACAAAGCTAGAAGACCTTGTAAATGTTGCAGAAAAAGTTTTGATTCCAATTTATGGAGAAGAAAGCATTAAAGGTGAACAGCCTTACCGCATCAAAAGATATAAAGACAAATGGATTATAACAGGCACTCTACCAGAAGGCTATGTTGGCGGAGTTTTTGAAATCGTAATCAATGCAGAAAACTCTCAGGTTGAATCTGTGATTCACGGGGAATAAAATGAAAAAACTTTTTACGCTGCTATCAATATTGATAATGTTCGCCGCATCATCTTTTGCAAAGAGGTTGCCGCCGCCGGAAGTTGCAACGCTAACAAAAGGAAATCTTGTTTACCGAAGCGCCGTAAATGTATCTGATAATGGTAAATGGTTTTTTGGCATTGTTGTAATTGAATCAGCTGAGGAGCCAAAAAATTCTCGCTCTGTTCCCATTTATGCCATAGAAATGGATAAATATCTTGAAAAAGATGTTCAGTGGAAATTTATCAAAAGCATGGAATTCAGGGATGAAAATACAATCACAATCATAAATGAAAGAAATCATACGTTTGAATTGAACATAAATACGTTGGAAGTAAAATGTGTAAACGTAAAAAACAATGTCTTTAGGTGTAATTTTCGCGCTAAAGAAAGATATAAGTGCATCTCTGGAGATATAAATAAAATATTTGAAAAGGTTATCAATACAGAAAATTCTAAGGCTGAATCAAAATGACAAAAATTATTAGAAGAAAAGTCACGCCTGTTTTATTGGGAATTGTAATACTAGCATTGATTGTATTTGCAATATTCGGAAAGGAAATCTTTTTTGTTGAACATAGTAATTTGGACATATCAAATGGGGAAATTAAATTTAAGAAAGTACAGGAACTTGAACCCCGCGTCGTGTTTTTTTACTTGGTCATTCTTATTTGTGCAATTGTTACTTTTTTCCGAACCATTTTTTGGAAGCTTGAATATGATGACACAAGCTTTTCTGTAAAAAACGAAGGTGTTCAAAATCTTGAATACAAAAAAATTGTAAGCATAGTTCATTATAAAGCTCGAGGATACAGGCATAGTATTGATGAATTCATAATAAGCTATATGGAAATGCCTGAATTTGGTTATGAAGAAGAAGTTCAGAGGGCTGTCATAAAATATTATACTCATAATGATGAAATGAAGGAATTCTTTAGCTTTGTAAAAGAAAAAAATCCTAACATAGATTTTCATTCGGAAAAAGCCGGCTGCAATGGTGTTGAAACAAGCAAATTTGATTACTTTGTATAAAATAAATTTTATAAGGAAAACAAAAATGAATAGACTTATTTTTCCATTACTTTTACTTCTTGTTTTTATTTTGGTCACTTATATTATTTACCGACTGATTGAAAGAGAAATGGAAATACGAAGAAAAGCAGCTGAAGACAGGGCAAAGGAATTATCTACAACAGAAGGAATTGAATCAATTTATAAAAATGACCGAGAGTTTAGGCGGAGAATGAACAAAAGAGATTTATTCATACTTGCAGGCCTTTTTGCTTTTTTTGTACTTTGCTTTATAATTCTTCTAGTTATCCGCTTGTTGAGCAAATGATATTGATTTTTTGTATTTTGGTTGACAAGTGCCAAAAATTGGATTACGGTATATAATATTAACCTACAACAGAGGAGATTCAATATGAGAAAAACAGTAAAGGTTTTGGTTACAGTATTCATGCTTGGGCTTGTTGCATCGCTTACTTCTTGTATGGAGTTTGCAGAAGCAATGGTTGGCTCAATGTCCCAGACTGCTTATCTTTTTGATGTTACTTATACTGCAAAAACATCAAGCGGAAAAAAGGTTGAGCTTAAATTTAACAACTCAAATCTTGCAGGCCGCTATAAGCTCAATGTCTGGATTGACGGAAAGGCTGTAGACAACGATGGATACACATGGAGCTTGTCCAATGAAAATATGAACGGTGCTGACAATGTTAATATATACGAGGTTACCGATGTTAACCATACTGTACAGATTTCAAAGCTGAAGCCTAATGAGGTTGCAGGAAATAGTTTGACCGTAGAAGAAACCTTTAAGATTGGCTCAGAAACAATTTCAAAAGGCACAGTCTTTAATAGATAGTTTTTACCTTTTACAAACTACGCCTACCCCGATTGGATGGTGGGCGTAGCTAAACTTCAGAAAATGATTAGAAAAATTTCTATTAGGGCATTTTTGCTTTTGGCAATGCTCTTTTTTTTTTGACAATTCCCTAAAATGCCAGGCAGCACGCAAAGAAGGTTTTGAGCCTTTCCTTAACCTTGGCTTTTTTGCCATGAGCGTTAACGGTGAGCAGCTTGCGCAAAATAGTGACTACGACAGGTATTCAAGCAATCAAGTTTTAAGGCAAATTCCTCTGTTTATTGTTCCTGTTCCTTTTTTGACAGGCGGATGCAAACATACGCTTTCCAAAGGAATTGTTTCTTTTAGGAATTCGGCAGATATGTCGCTTTCTTTTGCGGGAATTGGTGCAAGCTATACTTCTTCCGTAAGCATTACACCGCTTTTTTCTGTTTTTGCAAAGGCCAGCATAGGCACGGCCTGGAACTATGGAACTTGGGTTGACCTTATTGGAATTTACAATCCGGCAGAAAGTGAATACGACCCGCTTACTTCTTTTTCTGAATTTTTTTACGGAATGGCTTTTGGTGCCAGGGCAATGGCTCCTTTGCCAAAGCACAACATAATTCAGCTTTCCTTTAACACGGATTACGTTGCTTTTTCCGGCGCAGACGACGGAGAGCCTTGGGTGTGCGGAACAGAGCGTGATTGTGTGAACGGCTGGCGCTACGAAGCTTCCGCGATGCTTGCCCATACCTTTGATGGTCCAAAGCTAAAGATGGTGGGTCTTTCTTCTTCCATAAGCGGAAGGTACAGCGAAGATGATTTTGACAAAGTTTACCAGCCCTACAACCCAGCTTTTAAGACTTATTCGATTGGCGCAATGTCGCAGTTTACCCTTACTGAAAAACAGTCGCTTCTTCTTATGCTGAATGTCAGCCGCAAGAGGAAATTTGAGCGCGATACAGATGAATATGAAGCCGAAGAAACGCTGATGCAAAAATATGTTGGTGCAAAGTGGGGCTTTGACGGTATTATGATTATGTGGAATATTAATTTGCTATAGGGTTATTTTTCTTTTACAAGGGCAATCATGGATTTTGCTGTTTCCAAAAAATCTGCTTCCGTTGAGTCGGGGAATTCTTTGTAAAGGTAATCTAGCTTGTCTTCCAGGTCTTTGAAACTTGCAGATGGCACTTCTGATGAAAATATTATTTCGCAATAGCCTTTTTCGCGTTCTTGCTTTGCTATTCTGTTAAAGATTTGGCGCGCGCATTTTACAAAAGGAATTTTGCTTATTTTGGTGAACTGCTCTTTTGTTAAGATAGGAAGCTTTAGGTTAAGGGTTGGCAAAAGATTTTTTATTTCCAGGGTAAAAGTCTTTTTTAAAAATTCTGCTGATGCAATTTTGTAAAGCAGCTTGGGAAGGCTTGTTCCAAGGCTTATGGCGTAGGTTTCGCTCATGCCGGAAAGGCGGGGGTTTATTTCTATAATACGCCAGCCCTCTTTTGTAAAGACAAGGTCTACCTGTGCAATTCCGCGCAGTTGCATTTTTTCTGCAAGGGCTAAGAGCATTTGGTTCAATTCGTTAAGGCGGAAAGATGGAGATGTTACCGGCCCCAATTTGATGCACTGTTTTGGGCTTGTGATTCCGTATTTGTTTACGCTGAACATAAAAGGCGGCATTACAATGTAATTTCCGGGAAAGCCATAAATTTCCGTTCCAAACTGGATGCCCTGCATGAATTCTTCTACGATTCTGTCTGTGGATGAACGCCCTGAATTTAAATAGGCAAGGGCTTGCTTGTAGCTTACCGCAACTTCCATTGAATAAGAGCTAAGCCCAACTGTATCTTTTATGATGACAGGGAAATTCATTTTGCTTATCTTGGAAAGGCTGTAGTTTTTGTAGACGTTGCTTTTTATTTCCTTGTGGGGACGTTCGCACCAATATTCCAAGTGGTTTATGTAAACGGCTTTGGGAACAAAAAATCCGTTTTGTTCAAGAAAAAGATGTGTCCGTACCTTGTCAAAACAGATGAATGCTGATTCTGCCGGGTGGCAAAAGGTTTTTATGCCTTCTTCTTCAAGTTTTTCTGCAATCATTGCATCGCTGACGGGGAGCCAGTCAAAGGGGGTAATCCAGAAGCTTGCGGCTATGCAGATGTCCGGCTTAAAGGCTAACACTTGCTCTGCAAATTCTTCCGGGCTTGTTTGCGCAAGAATTTTTTGGCAAAGGTTGGGACAAAGGCTTTGTTCAATTCCAATGTAGTCTGGCTTTGTGTCTACAAGAAAAGGGGAGGGCAGCTGCGTTACGATAAAAAAATTATGCTCTGGATGAAGGGATGCAAGCTCTATCCATTCTTCTGCCATTTGCGGAGAGCGCAGGCGTTCTATGTTCTGGGAGTCGTATTCATTTGAAGAAGATGCGTAGAATAATACGTTCACTTTAGAACCTGACTCCTGCCTGGATTGTGGGATAGATTTTTACGGGTATTCCCAAGCTTAGTCCGGGAATGGTATTTCTTTTGATGCTGTTTTCAAAGGCACCATCGTTAAAATTTTCTATATTGAATTCAAAAACACCTGAAAGGAAAAGCTGCTTGTTGCTTCGGGGGCGGAAGATTGTGCTAAAGCGCAGGGCCGGCACAAGATTCAGGTTTCTGGCCGAATCTTCCGGTGAAAGGACATATACAAATTTTGTAAAGATTTCTGCGTCACAATAAAAGCGCGAGTATATTTTCTTTTGTGAACCAAAGCCTGTCCAGAGTACAAGGTAGTCTCCAAAGCGGTGGATGTTAAAGTCGCTAAGGAAGGTTCCAAAGATTTGTTGGGTTCCGATTCTTGCGCCAAGGGTTATGCGGTTGTCTAAGTCCCAAGAAATTTCCGGGTGGAAAGAAAATTTTTTGTCCGGACGTAAGCCGTATTTTTCCTGAGTTGCAAGAGCAGCCCCAGAGGTAAACTCTCGTACGGCAAGGGGAAAATCCTGAGACATGCTTTTTTCTCTTGAAAATTCGTAGAGATTGTTTTCCCTTGTGTAGAATTCCCTTTTTTTGCTGCAACCCAAATAAATGCCATCCGGGGAATATTCTTCCACTTCAATATAGAATGAAGACTTTAAAAGGCTGTCTGAGCTGACAAGAATTTTATAGTTTGCGTTTTTTGGAAAACCAATAAAACTTGTGTTTATGGATTTTGAAAATGCAATTATAGGAAACTTTATAGAAGAAAAAATCACTTTTGAATTTTCAATCTTTAGTACAACCTCGTCTTTTTCGTTCAGTACTGAACAGTTTACATGGCCCTGAAGTCTTACAAGCTCGCAGTTCATCTTGGAGTAAACTTCTTCTTCGTCAAGGGCAAGGAGCCAGCAAAGGTATGTTTCCATGGTGTGCATGTGTATGCTGGACAAGAGGGCCTTTTTTTCCAGCTTGTCATCTGATTTGATTATTTTATCCATAGTGGACAGGACGTTTGCAACCTTATCCTTAGGAGTTTTTCCTGAAAAGACCTGGTATTTTATAAACCTTTCGGCAGAATTGTGGGGGTGCAAAAAACCGTCGTAGAATTTACCCATTTCCGGGTAAGCGGAAGTGAGGAATTTTGTAATCAGTATGGGAATGAAGGGGCCTGTTTTAAAAGGAGAATAGTCTTCCCCGTAGAATTTGTGGAAATAAGAATTCATCTTGGGAAGATATTCTTTTCTATAAACTTCATAATTTGTGTTCCAGGCGTTTGCAAGGGTAAGGATGTTGCCGTATTTTTGAAAGGTCCAGAGTCTTCTGTTGGGCGGCATGGTTGGAACTACGTCTTCTGCGTTTACAATGTTCCAGATGAATTTGTACTGGCTTAGGTTGTCAACTTTTTTTGGGGTAACGTTTGGGGCTGCAAAGGTGTACGCATAGATGTTTTCTGCCAAGAATTTTTTGCTGTCTGCAAGATAAACAGAACAAAGGTTTGCTACGGAGGCACCGCGGCTGTGTCCTGTTATTAGGATGAATGAATTTTTTGTGTTGATATTGTGCTTTTTTATGTATTCATCTAGGTATAAAAGGACTTGTTGTGTTGCAATGGAAAAGCCTTCGTGACTTTCCTGTGATTCTTTGTGGGAATTGTTTATGTTCAGGTTGGAAATCCATTCTTCCGGGCCAAGGGGAGTTCCGCGTATTATAAGGAAAACAAGTGTCTTTGGCCCTTGTGCGCTGCTGATTGTCTTTGACGCTATGCTGAATGCGCATTGGTTTATTCCGTATTCTGCGTCATTGTAGTCAACATTGTATTTTAGGAAAATGTCGCTGTCTTGCACGCCCAAAGTTTTGTATGTCCTGTAAAGGGGATTGTCTTTTTTTGCAAGGACGTCAACATAGGCATTGTCGGAAAAAACGGCCGCCATTCTGGCAATGGAGTGGTTGTAGAAGAATGCGTTCTTTTTGCCAAAAGCTGCTTCGTCCCAGTCCAGGGAAATGTCTGCGATATATGGCACAAGACCGGGAATTCCTGTTACAGGCAGGGAGACAGTCTTTGCAAAAGAAGTTTTTGCTGATGAGAGTAAGATAAAAAATAACAGGCAGGCAGAAAAATACTTTTTATTCATTTTTGAATTTCATGGCTTTTCATTATTGAATAAAATTCCGGGTATTCCTTTTCCATAAAAATTGGTTTGCCGTTGGTGTGCATAAAGCAGTGGGCGCTTGTTCCTATTGCGCATAGTTCTCCTGTGGCGGCATTGCGCATTTCGTATTCAATCCAAAGCTTAAGACCCTTGAATTCTTTTACCTTTACCGCAATTTGTATTTTATCGCTGAAGGTGGTGCTTTTTTTGTACTGGCAGTTTACTTCAAGGACTGGCGAAACAATTCCCATTGCCTCCATCTTTTCAAAGCTCCAGCCAATCTGCTCTAGAAAATCCACTCGGGCTTCTTCCATCCATCTGATGTAGTTTGAGTGGTGGCTGATTGCCATTTTGTCTGTTTCGTAGTAATGCACGGTATGCATGTAGTTCTTTATTTCCATGACTTTTTTCCTGCGGTGATTATAGCAGATTTTGGCGGTTATGTTAAGGGAAGGGGGAAAACTTAAGCGATGGACAAAAGGTATTCTTTTTTGTATAATCGGGCAAAATAAAAATAGACAGGGGGAAGCTATGGGCGATGACAGTAATTCCGGCTCGCATAGAAACGGAGAGGCTGGGGCGCACGGCATGGCTTTTTCCGCAACTCTTTCGCTTTAATGCAAGCCACTTTTACAGTTCTCATTTCTCATACAAAATGGAATGACAGAGTTCAATGTAAAAATCGAGGAGATGGTTCAGCGTCTTCTTGAAGAAAAAAAGTATTCGACTATTAAGGATATTGTTTCCACGATGGCGGCGGGCGATCTTGCGGCTCTTTTTGAGCGCGTGGACGAAAAGCAGATTCCGCTTTTGTTCCGCCTGATTGCAAAGGACAAGGCTGCTGACGTTTTTGTGGAGATGGACAGCGACTTCCAGGAGATGCTGATCCGGGGCTTTTCCGATTCAGAACTTAAGGATATTGTTAACGACCTGTATGCCAACGATGCGGCAGACTTGGTTGACGAGATGCCTGCAATTGTTGTTGACAGAATACTCAAGCAGGTTTCCCCCGAAATGCGCAACGAGATAAACCAACTTTTGCAGTACCCAGAGAATTCTGCCGGTTCAATTATGTCTACGGAATATGTTTCGCTAAGGCTGGGCTCTACTGTGGGTGAGGCAATTGCGCAAATTCGAAAGAGTGGTTTTGACAACAAGTCCTTTTACACTTGCTATGTTACGCAGAACAAGAAACTCTTGGGCCGGCTTTCCGTAAAGGATTTGCTTTTGGCCAAGGATGATTCCATAAAGATAGACAGTCTTATGAAGGACAACGTAATTACTGTGAGGACGCACGAGGACAAGGAGCAGGTGGCAAAGCTTCTTTCCAAATATAACTTCTATGCGCTGCCTGTTGTTGACGGGGAAGGGCGTATGGTGGGAATTATTTCCTTTGATGACGCTCTTGAAGTTATGGAAGACGAGGCAACTGAAGACATTGAAATAATGGGTGGTATGTCTCCGTCGGAAAAGACCTACCTTCGCTCAACGCCGCTCGATCTCTTCCGCCACAGGATTGTTTGGCTTATGCTGCTTATGGTGAGCGCAACTTTTACTGGTATGATTATAACCGGTTTTGAAAGCGCACTGGCAGTTCAGGTGGCGCTTACGGCATTTATTCCCATGCTTATGGATACTGGCGGAAACTCCGGTTCCCAGTCTTCTGTTACGATAATACGCGCACTTTCGCTGGAAGAAGTTGGCTTTAGGGATTTGCCAAAAGTCTTGTGGAAGGAAATCCAGACGGCAGTATTGTGCGGCCTTGTTCTTTCCCTTGTCTGCTTTGCAAAGATTATGCTGGTTGACCATTTGCTTTTGAAAAATGACGGCGTGACTTTTTGGGTTGCTCTTGTTGTCTGTTCTACGATGGCGGCTACGGTTCTTGTTGCAAAGATAATCGGCTGTTCCCTTCCTCTGTTGGCAAAGAAGCTTCGCTTTGACCCGGCGGTTATGGCAAGCCCTTTCATTACAACGATTGTAGATGCCACGAGTCTTTTGGTTTACTTTGGGATTGCCCGGGCACTTTTGTTTTAACAGCTTCTGGAAAACTCTTGGCAGCAAAGCCTTTGTTTCGTACAGCAGGTAAAAGCACGGCAGGGATTGGAGGAGGCCGAAGGCGCCTGGCGCAAGACAGGCCGCGCGCGGTTAGCGGGCAAGCTCCGGAAAGCCCCTTGCAAAAAAAATTGCCGCAAAAAATAAGTAAAAAGGCAGAATTTTAGATTTCTAAACCCCTGTATCTGTTGACGGTAAAATGAAATGACGCTATACTTGTTTTTACATATATATATGGAGGACATATGGCTAAAACCAAATATGTTTATTTCTTTGGAAACGGTGACGCAGAAGGCGATGAAACAATGCGTCCGTTACTCGGTGGAAAAGGCGCCAACCTTGCACAGATGGCAAAAGCTCCCTTGAGCCTTCCTGTACCCCCGGGATTTACAATTTCTATTGACGTTTGTCAGGAATATTACAAGTTAGGTAAGAAATACCCTGCAGGTCTTGATGCAGAAGTTGAAAAGTATCTTGCAAAACTTGAAAAAGCAATGGGCAAAAAGCTCGGCGACGAAAAGGATCCACTCCTTGTTTCTGTCCGCTCAGGTGCTGCAGAATCAATGCCTGGTATGATGGACACAATCCTTAACCTTGGTCTTAACGACAAATCTGTTGAAGGTCTTGCAAAAAAGACAAACAACCCGCGTTTTGCTTGGGACGCATACCGCCGCTTTATCCAGATGTACGGTAACGTTGCAATGGGTGTTGACCATGATAAATTTGAAGAAATCATTTCAGAAGTAAAGTCACACCGCGGAATTAAAGAAGATACAGAACTTACAGCTGAAGAGCTTCAGGAAATTGTAAGCAAGTACAAGGTAATGTACAAGAAAGAAAAGGGCGAAGCTTTCCCACAGGATCCAAAAAAGCAGATGTGGGGTGCTATTGGCGCAGTATTTGGTTCTTGGATGAATGAACGCGCAATCGTATACCGCAAGCTCAACAATATTGATGAAAGAGTAATCAAGGGCACAGCCGTAACTGTTATGGCAATGGTATTCGGTA
>DJYC01000111.1 GCA_002448445.1 Treponema sp. UBA6988 | reverse complement strand
CACCTTTCCAGCACCGCTTAGGGGTTCCCCCTAAGAACCCCGGTTGTTAACAAATGTTTTTTTGTGAATGTTCCCTTCGACGAACTCAGGGAACGTTTTTCTTTCTTGCCAGGCAATATCGAGCCATGGAGGGCGGGTTAGCAGCGTGCAGAAGTGCGAAGCGCTTCTGCAATCCTAGAAAAATCCATGGAGGGATTTTTCCAGGCGACCTACGCCCGATTGGAAGGGCGGCGTAGCCGTTGCAGTTGGGGGCGGTCCCTGAGCAAAGTCGAAGGGCCGAACCCAACTGCAATGGAGCGGTAGCGGAACCCTGGAAAGCGGGGAAGGCAAACGGTAGTGTATGTTTGCAATAAAAAAAATTGCCCAGCCCCTAGAGTTCCGTCCAAAAATTATTTTATAAGTTCGTTTGCCCTTTTAAGAGCGTCGTTTATGTTGTCAAAAATGTTTTCGCGGCCAATTTTGTCTGCCATACCCATTTTTTCGCAGAGCATGTAAGGCTGGGTGTGGATTCCCGAAAGGACAATCTGGATTTTGTTTTTGTCGCAGAGGGCCTTTAGCTGCTCAAGGGCGCGGATTCCGCCAGCGTCTATGTAGAGGGTGTTCCTCATGCGCAGGATAAGAACCTTGTAGCCAAGGCCGGCACGTTCCGCCGCAAGCTCAAATTTGCGTATTGTTCCAAAGAAGAGCGAGCCGTCAATTTCGTAGACCATGACGCTGTTTGGAACGTCTATCTTTTCTTCGTTGCCGTCGCCCCTGATTCCGGTTACGATTGTGCGCTGGCCGGCCTGGACTTCGCTAAGGTCGCTAATTTTCTTTATAAAGAAGAATGCCGCAAAGATAAGGCCTACGCCGATTGCGTAAGTAAGGTCAACAAATACCGTAATAAGGAAAGTTACCAAAAGAACGCAGATGTCGGATTTTTCTCCCTTAAGCAAGGCCCTGATTGCGCTTACCCCTGCCATGTTCCATGCTACGGAAATTAGCACTGCCGAGAGGGCTGCAAGGGGAATGTATTCAACGTATTTGCCAAAGAATACCATTATTAGGAGGAGGATTACCGCGTGAACCATTCCGGCAACAGGTGTCCTTCCTCCGTTCTTGATGTTGGTGGCTGTGCGGGCAATTGCTCCTGTTGCGGGGAGACCGCCAAAGAGTGGGCTAAGCAGGTTTGCTATACCCTGGCCAATAAGCTCGTTGTTTGAGTCGTGCTTGGTTCCTATCATACCGTCTGCAACTACCGCAGAAAGAAGGGATTCTATGGCGGCAAGGATTGCAATGGAGCAGGCGGTGGGGAATACGTCTATTATTGTCTGTATGCCCAATGCCGGAAGCTGGGGCTTTGGAAGCGATGAAGGGATTGTGTAGCGGTCCTTGATTATGTCCGTGTGGAGTTCTGTGTAGTTTGAGATTATGATGTTTGCGACTGTTGCAAGGATGATTACTATCAGACTGCCGGGGATTTTTTTTGTTACCTTGGGCCAGAGGAAGATTATTACAAGGCAGATGATTGCCATTGCAGATGAATACCAGTCTATAGTATGGAAGGAATTTGCATAGGCAAGTATTTTTCCTGTAAAGGTTCCCGGGAGCTTTCCTGTGGTAAGGCCAAAGAAGTCGCCAATCTGGCCGGTTGCAATCGTTATGGCTATACCGGCTGTGAATCCCGTTACGATTGTGTAGGGGATGAATTTGACAAGTCCGCCCATCTTAAAAACGCCCAGCAGAATAAGAATGAGTCCTGCAAGCAAGGTTGCCGTAGCAAGTCCCGCCATGCCAAGCTGGGGGTTGTTTACGATTTTATAGATGATGACCGTAAAGGCACCTGTTGGGCCTCCAATCTGGCACTTTGTTCCGCCGAATGCCGCAATGCAGAAGCCTGCAATGATGGCTGTGTAGAGGCCTGTCTCCGGGCTGCACCCCGAAGCGATTGCAAAGGCAATGGAAAGGGGAAGGGCAACAATGCCCACGATAATGCCGGCAATGAAATCCGTCATGAATTTTTTTGCATTATAGTCTTTTAATGAACTGAGCAACTCTGGTTTGTACATTTTGAATTCCTGTAAAAAAAGATTACTTATTCTGGTGATTTTTTTGCTTTTATGCAAGGGGAGAGCTTTAGGTTGTAAGTTTTAGGTCGTCCTGCTTGAAGATGGGGTAGGTTATGTTGAGCAGGGTGCCGAAGAGCAGGGTGAATGCCCATGTGCGGGGATGCTGGGCTGGCGAGAGAAAGCGGCTAAGAATGTCTTGGGCAAGGGAAGAGGGGTTTCCAACTATGTCCCAGGAATTCCACCTTAGGAAGCGGCCAATATATACCCCAAAGGCAGAAATGTAGATGAGGACTATGCTTACTACCGGCGCAAACTTGCACTTTAGCTTTGCCCTTATTATTTTTTCTTCCATCATCTGAAGGCTAACAAAGCCGTATGTTAAACCCGCAAGGGCGTAGCTAAGAAGCATAATCAGGTCGAACCAGGTGGGGGCGGAGCGCCAGTTCCTGTTTCCAAGGTGCAGCAGGTCGGTTAGTATGTAGGGCGCGTTGGGGAAAAATGGCAGCCAGACCAAGGTGAGCAAAAGAAGGGGAAGGGGTCTTTTTATGTCCTTAATATAGATGATTGAAGATGCAAACCAGGGAATAAAGGCCAAAAAGAGGTTCCAAATCATAAAAGTGTAGAGCGTGTAGCCCGTTATAATCCTGCGGCAAATGGAAAGAGCTATAGAAAAAAGGGATATGGCAAGCAGAATCCAGGTGCTTTTGTGACTGAACAGTTCCTTAAAATATGACTTCATGAAAAAATATTACAATAAACTGGAGCGGGGATGCAAGTGGGAGCTTTTTTTCAGAGGGATTTTTCTTAGCGGACTACCGTAATCTGTGAGGCCTGTTTGCCGTCTGGGGCGTAGCAGCGGATTGGGTTTGTGCGGTCTACGATGGTGTTCATGCCGTTGTAGAAGGCGTACTGGTAGGTTCCAGGGGGGAGGGGAAGGTCAAATTCGTAGATGCCGGGGGTTGTTTCGCGCATGGTGTAGATCCAGCTGTCCCAGTTGGTGAATGAACCGCCAAGGCGGATTTGCTGGCCTTTTGTTCCTTTGTAGACAAAGTGGACGCGGCCGTCTTTTTTTTGTTCGGTTACGAAGGGGATGCTGCGGTTTGCGTCTACCTGGGAGACGAGGACACCGCACTTGTCGCTGTATGTTTTGTTGCTGTTGTAGGGGTCGGTTGTCCAGAGTCCGTCGATTATGAGGCGGTAGCGTACTACCTGGACGTCTTTTGGCAGCTTTATGATGAAGAACTGGAGTGATTCCTGAACTTTGTAGTCTGCGTCGTAGATGTTGCGTATCTTGAAGGAATGTATGGTTTTATATTCTTCGTGCTCAAAGGCGATTCCGATGTGGCGGGCGTTGTTTTTTGCGGTAAAAACGAGGTTTTGTCCCTGGATGAAGGGGGCCTGAACTGTGTCCAGTTTTGCCACGATGTTGGCAAATTCAGCATCCTGGTCATCTTTTGGGGCAATATAAGGCCTTAAGGGTACAGAGGATTCTGCTGCGAAAAGCTGTGAAGCTGAGAGTAGGGTAATTGTAAATAAAAATAATATAGGCCTAAAAAAACTATTCTTATTCATACTTCGATTATCGGTCATTTTTTAATTTTATGTTAGAGGGGAAGGGGATTTTTTGCATAAAAAATTTATTTTTTTCAAGGGTGGGCCCTTGGACCCCGGAATTTGGAGGGGGAAAACCAGCTCGGAGTCCGAAGCCCGCAGGTTTTCCCCCTCCAAACCTCCCCCTTTCTTTGGGCACGGCTTAGGGGGTCCCCTAAGAACCCCAACTTTTACAGGTTTGTTTTTTTGAGAATGCTCTCTTTAACAGGTTCAGAGGCGTTGTTTCTTTCTTGCCAAGTAATGTCGAGCCATGGAGGGCGGGTTAGCAGCGCGGAGATTTGCTTTGCAAATCTCCGATCCCCGGAAAAATCCATGGAAGGATTTTTCCGGGGCAGGCACGGCTTAGGGGCCATATCGCTCAACGTATCGCGATATGCCTAAGAACCCCTCTGTTTAACAAATAATCTTCTTGCTGAATGCTCCTTTCGACAAGTTCAGGGAACGTGTTTCTTTCTTGCCAAGAAATGTCGAGCCAAGGAGGGCGGGTTGTCAACACGGAGATTTGTTTGTGTGGATTGCCGCATCAAGTGCGGCAATGACAGTGTGGGGGGCAGGGAGGGATTTTTCTGTGGCAATCCTACGCGGGATTGGAGGGGCGCGCGTAGCGCGTTGCGGAGCAATGGAGCCGGAGGGCGGAACCCCGGAAAGCCCGTAAAAAATGGCCTCCTTGCCATTTTTTACTTACAGGTCTTCTGCCGAAGACCTGCGAAATTTTTCTGCTAAGATGTGACGCACCCTCCATGGTGCTGCTTGTTTGCAGGTAAAAAATGGCAAGTGCCGATTTTAGCCAAGGAATGGATGGTAGAGCGGATAAAGGTTCCGTCCAAATTCAGAAGAAAATGGATTGGGAACTTGGATGGACAGGAAGTTTACGGATTGAAGGTTTTAAACTTTGGGTTGAGTAGTAGAATTTATGAGTGCGGAATGTTATACTTTTATATATGAAGAAGATAGTTACTTTTTCTACGAACCAGAGGGTTATTGATACCGTGCAGAAGTCTTGCGAGCTGTATTCGGCTTTCTTTAATTCCGAGATTTTTGGTTCTACAGAGAGTGCCGTTAGCTACATTAATTACGAGATGCCCGAAATCAAGGTTCTGGATTATACTTCCAAGAACATTGACTGCGCCAAGATTCTGGAGACGATTAACTCGGATGCTTGGCTGCACTACGGCGGTATTATTGCGGTTGCGCGCGACGCGGAGCAGGTTCAGCAGCTGGAGGAGCTTAAGGACAACAACATGCTTACGGTTCAGAAGCTGGACGACTTTGAGAGGCATTTTAGCAGAATCCTCCGCATTTTGTACCAGAACCAGCAGTTTTTGTATACCCGCGGCATGCAGGACATTATTGGCGGCCAGGAATCCGGGCTTTTTCTTTGCAACAACGACCCCATGGACATCCGCTTTTACACGAACTTTCTTGTTAGCTATCTTTATAACACCAACCGTATTTCTGATGACGACCGCTATGCACTCCACATAACTTTTATGGAAATGCTTACCAATGCCCTGGAGCACGGGAACCTTAACATTACCTACCAGGAGAAGACCGACTGGCTTATGAAGGGGCGGGACATGCTGGAGCTTATTTCCGAGAGGCGAGTTGACCCCCGCTATTGTGACCGCAAAATCCATATTTCCTACGCAATCGGAAAGACTGTTTCTGCTTTCCGCATAAAGGATGAGGGTGAAGGCTTTGACTGGCGTGCCATAATGAATAAAAAGAACAATTTTGACACCCACGGGCGCGGTATTTCGCTTAGCAAGCAGTGCGTTAAGAAGCTTACCTACAACGAGAGGGGCAATCAGGTTACTTTTACTATTGCCAACAAGGTGAATGCGGTTAACACTATTCCGGGCATAATGAAGCCTTTTGACACGATTGAATACAAGAACAAGGAAGTTGTCTGCCGCGAGAACGAGATGTCCAACGACCTTTTCTTTATTGTTAGCGGGCGCTTTGCCGTTTACGTAAAGAAGAAGCTTGTTAACGTTCTTACTCCAAACGACATGTTCATTGGCGAGATGGCCTTCCTTTTGAACGACCGCCGTACTGCAACGGTTGTTTCTGTTGGAAGCTGCCGTGTAATCAAGGTGCCAAAGTCTGCCTTTCTTTCGCTTATCAGAAAGAATCCCCACTACGGCATTTTCCTTAGTAAGGTTCTTGCCCAGCGCCTTGTTAACCAGACCAGTGCTACGATTAAGGCAAAGAATTTGGGTAAGTCTGCCGTCCGCACTTCGGCTAAGTCTTCTGCTGCTTTAAGGACTGCTTCTAAGCTTGCTTCCAGAGGTGGGGCTAAAGCGGTTAGACAGGCAAAGTCACCGGTTAGACCCGCTGCTTCTAGACCAACTGCTTCTAGACCAACTGCTTCTAGACCAACTGCTTCCAGGCCTGCCGCTTCGAGACTTGCTGCTGCACGTCCGGTTCAGCGTAAGGTTTCTAGGTAAGATATGTCTTTAAACTGTAACGAAATAAACCAAGTGCTTTCTGAGCTGGACCTGGCGGATACTTTTATTCAGGAGATTGTCCAGCCGGGCTACGATACGCTTACCTTCCGCGTTATAAAGCATGGTTCGTTGCGGACTATTCTCATTTGCACTTGTGCCGGTGCCTGCCGCATAAACGAAACTTGGGGGAAGATTCCCAAGAACCCAAAGCCCCTGCGCTTTAACGAATTCCTTAAGAGCCATGTTCAGGGCATGAGGATAAACAGCTGCGTTCAGATTGGCCTTGACAGGGTGATAAAAATGGATGTTTCCACCTGGCAGCAGAAGTATTTTATTTACATTCGCCTTTGGTCCGGGGCTGCAAACGTTATTGTTACGGATGAATCTGGCAACATTCTTGACTGTATGTACCGCCGCCCCAAGAAGGGGGAGGTTTCTGGCGGAACTTTTATTATGGAAGAAAAGGAACCTTCACCAGATGAAAAATCTGCCGCTTTGCAGAGGTTCCCGCTAAGGACTTTTGATGAGCTTAAGGATGCCATTGAACAGAATGGGGGTATGCTTAACGGCCGCAAGGTGCTTGGCCAAGACGGTGATTTTGATTCCCTTTCTTTTAACAAGAAGGTTGACCTTTTTTATTCTGAATATTCATCGTCCCTTTCCCGCGATAATCTTCTTTCCCAGGCGGAAAAATGGTTCAATTCCAAAAAGAGCAGGATGGAGCAGGCGCTAGAAAAGCTTTTGCAGAAGCAGAATGACTTTGCGGGGGCGGAAAAACTAAAGCACACCGGGGACCTGATTCTTGCCTATGCACAAGAGGCCAATGGTTCTAGTCTGGACTGCACGGATTATGATAGCGGCCAGCAGGTTCACATCCGCCTTGACCCCAAGCTTTCTCCGCAGCAGAATGCCCAGGTTTACTATTCACAGTACAAAAAGGCTGTTAGCGGACAGGAGGCACTTGCCCACGACATAGAGCTTTCGCGAAAGAACCTAGCCAAGCTGGAGGCTGAATACAAGGCGCTTCTGGAAGAAAAGAGCGTAATCAAAATTGAGCAGATGCTCCGCAGGGACACAGCCCCCGCACAGACTAAGGAAAAGCCGCATCCGGGGCTGCACTACGAGATTGACGGCTGGACAATTATTGTTGGAAGAACCGCTTCTGAAAACGATGACCTTTTGCGCCATTACGTGAAGGGGGCGGACATGTGGCTTCACACCCGCGACTATGCAGGCGGATATGTCTTTATAAAGGCTCAGAAAAACAAGACAGTTCCTCTGGAAACTCTGCTTTACGCTGGTAACCTTGCGGTTTACCATTCAAAGGCACGCAAGAACGCGGAGGCAGACCTTTACTACACCCAGGTAAAATATCTTAGGCGTGCAAAGAACGGTCCCAAGGGGCTTGTTATTCCCACTCAGGAAAAGAACCTTCACATAAAGCTAGACGCGCAGAAGCTACGTGAGCTTGAGGAAAGGGGCTAGAGGCACTTGTTTGTAACAGCCATTTCCGCCGGCTTATTCCCACCAGTCTTCAACCTTTAGCATGCTGACTTCCTGCAAAGTGGCAAAGTCTTCCGTGTTGTGGGTTATTAAAACCATTCCGTTTGCTATTGCGGTAGCGGCAATCTGTGAGTCGTCAAAGGGTAGTGTTTTGCCTTTTTCTTCACAGCGGGCACGGAGTTCGCCGCAGATTTCCGATGCAAAGCTGTCGTAAGGAATTATTTCGTAGGAATCCTTTATGCTCTGCATGGTGTCTCCAACGAGCTGCTTTTTTCTTCCTTCCGGCATCCTCTGGTAGCCATAGATACTTTCTTGCCAGACTGTGGAAGAGATGGCGCACAGGTTGCCGTGGTTGAGAATTTTCTTTATCAATTTCAGATTTGGTTTTTGTTTTGCAAATTCTGAAATTACATTCGTGTCAAGCAGATAGACTGGCTTCATACTTCGCTCCAGATAGAATCGATTTTTTTGTAGTATGCTTCATCGGGGTATTCATCCGGTGGAATGGGAATGCCTTCGTTGTCATCTTCAGCTTCCATTTCTGCAAGCACATCAGCATATTTTTCGCGGATTTCAAGCCAGCGCTCATAAAAACTCTTCTTGGGCTTTATTGCCTCGTATTCTTCCCAGCTTATAAGTACAGCAACCGGCTTGTCGTGTCTGGTAAGTTCAACCGGTTCCCCGCCTTCCGCAAGCTTTATTAAGGAAGAAAAATTATTGCGCGCATTGTAAATTGATTCCCTGCACATAGGCACCTCCTTTTAAGGCTCTCTTTTTATTATCGCCTTTTATTGGCTAGATGTCAAGTCTTATGGCTAGAAAATGTTTTTTTCTTGATTTTTTGGAGCGTATTTCTTCTTTATACTGCCTGCAATTCTTGCAGGAATGCAATTTGTACCCGCTTTCCTGGGTCGCTCGAAACTTCGTTGCGAGAACCGGCTTACGCCTCCATTGCTTCCAGGTTCGGCCCTTCGACAAGCTCAGGGACCTCACCCTACAGCAACGCGTTCCGCGCCCTTCCAATCGGGGCTAGGCTGATGGGTTATTGAATTCGGTAATAAGACTCTTGTTATTCTTGTTCAGCGTATATCCAGATCTTTGAGCTGCTTGAGTATGCATGCCCAAAGAAAACAATATCATTTCCAAGTGTCTCTAGTGCGGCGATTTCCATATTGGCTTGTGTAGTTGTCATTCCTTTACTGATAAGGAAATTCTGAATTTCTTCCTTTGTTACTCCTCTTGTACTGTTGTCATAATCTGAAACAGTGTTTTGGAACAAATAATTTCTTACGGTTTTTACATTATCATGTGTAATATTGGGCCCGTATGAGTATATCATGTCCATGGCTACATCATAAGTTGAATTTGATATGGTACCCATTTCAATTTTATAAGTATTGGGTGAGCTTGAACTGGAAGAATCACTGCAGCTCAGCAGGTAAAAAGCTAAGAAGATGCTTGCAAATATCGAAAAAAATATTTTTCCATATTATCCTTTTTCATGTTATAACCTCCAATTTACCACACATTTAAAATGAGATTAATTTTTATTTTAAACTCATTTTATGTTTGTGTCAATATAAATATTTTTCATTTAAAATGACTTTATGGCTGATTATCATAAATGCTTTATTGAAAATGTAAAGTTCTACCGCAAGCAAAAGGGAATGTCTCAGGCGCAGTTGGCGGAAGCTTGTGAAGTCTCTAACGGAACAATAGGAAACATTGAATGTGGTATGACAAAGCCATCTTTTGATTTAATTATTCAAATTGCCAACAAACTTGAAGTAAAGCCAGAATCTTTGTTTTTTAGTCCAGAAAACGGTGATTTTGCACATGAAATCTCTGACAAGCTTTCTAAAAATCAGTTAAAAAGGGTAAAGAAGGTTCTTTCGTCTGCTATATATGAGGCTGTGGAAGAATTGAAGAAATAATAGATTCGTTGATTTTTTTCAGGGCGTCTGCCAAGTGCTGGCTTATGTTTTCTATGGTGCTGTGGCTGCCCTGAACTTTTACCGTGAGGCCTGAAAGCTTACTGCAGTTGTCGTAGTTGCCGGAAATAATTTCGTCTGATTCGCTGCAAAGGGTATAGGCCAGTTGGTTTTTGGAAGAGGGGGACAGTTTTTCGTATTCATCCAGGAAGGAGGAAGAAATGCCCGATTCCTTTATTAGCTTAAGCTGGTGGGGAAAGTAGCAGGGGTTTGTGAGTATGCAGGGGCGCTTGAATTTTCTGCTAAGATTGTTTGCAAACCAGCCGCCAAGGCTCTGCCCCACAAAAATAAAGTCTTGGGAGCTAACCATGGAGGAAAGCTTTTCAAGAATCTTTTCTGGGGAAGTGCCCATGTAGTCAAGCTGAGGGGAAATGATGTTCTTGGCGGGCATCATTTTGCAAAGAGCCTTGTAGTTCTTGTTGTCTGCTTCGCCAAGAAATCCGTGTATGTTCAGAATTAACATTAGAAGTCTGCCAGCTTTGGTGCGCGTGGGAATGGAATTACGTCGCGGATGTTTGCCATTCCTGTGATGTAGCGCAAGAGGCGGGCAAATCCAAGTCCGAATCCTGAGTGGGGGACTGTTCCAAAGCGGCGGAGGTCAAGGTACCACTGGTAGTTGGTCATGTCCATTCCGCGTTCCTGGCATACCTTTAGAAGCTTGTCGTAGTTTTCTTCGCGTTCTGAACCGCCTGTTATTTCGCCAAGGCCTGGAACAAGTACGTCTACTGCGCGTACCGTGATGCGTCCCTTTTCGTCGGGTTCGTTCTGCTTCATGTAGAAGGCCTTTACGTCCTTTGGATAGTTGTAGACCATTACAGGCGACTTGTAGATTTGTTCGGTAAGGTATCGCTCGTGTTCGGTCTGAAGCTCCTTGCCCCATTCGATTGGGAATTCAAACTTGTCGTTGAATTTTTCAAGTTCGGCAACGGCTTCCGTGTATGATATGCGCTTGAAAGGTGTGTCCACAACGTGCTGAAGCTGGGCTGTAACGCCTGGCTGGATTCTCTTTTCAAAGAAGGCCATGTCTTCGCTGCATTTTGTGAGTGCCCAGTTTAGAAGGTACTTGATGAATTCTTCTTCCAAGTCCATGTCGTCAAAGAGGTCAAAGAAGGCCATTTCCGGTTCGCACATCCAGAATTCGCTAAGGTGGCGCGGTGTGTTTGAATTTTCTGCGCGGAAGGTTGGGCCAAAGGTGTAGACGCGGCTAAGGGCTGTGGCAAGGGTTTCTGCTTCAAGCTGGCCAGATACGGTAAGGTTTGCCTTTTTGCCAAAGAAGTCCTTTGAATAGTCAACGATTTTGTGTGCGTCTTCTATCTTCATTCCGCCGGCTCCGGCTTTTACGCCAAGCTCTGCAATCTTTTCCAGCGAAAGGGTTGTTACCTGGAACATTTCTCCTGCACCTTCTGCATCTGAACAGGTGATTTCCGGGGCGGAGATGTAGACAAAGCCGCGTTCCTGGAAGAAGGTGTGCAGGGCTATTGCCATCTGGCTTCTCATGCGGAATACTGCGCCAAAGGTGTTTGTGCGTGCGCGGAGGTGGGCATTGTCGCGGAGGTATTCCATGCTCATCTTGTTCTTCTGCAGCGGATATTCTTCCGGCGGGCAGATGCCAAGAACCGTAAGCTTTTGCAGGGTAACTTCAACTGCCTGTCCTGATGCCGGGGAAGGGATGATGACTCCCTCTGCGCGGACAGAAGCGCCCGTGGTTATTTTTTTAAGTTCTTCTTCTATATTATTAACGTCTGCATTACCGGGATTGTTGCGGTCAAAGGTAAGCTGGATGTTTGCAAAGCAGCTTCCGTCGTTCACCTGAACAAAGACTAAGTTTTTTGAGTCGCGCTTTGTGCGCACCCAACCGCAAACTGTAACTCCGCGTCCGTCTGGGGCAGAGGTAAGCAAATCTTTAATAAGAACTGGTTTCATAATTTATTGATTATAGTGAATTTGGGGAGTTCCTTCAAGGAGTTTTTTTCAAGGGTGGGCCCTTGGACCCCAGAACTTGGAGGGGAGGAAACCGCTCAGAGTCCGAAGCCCGCTGTTTCCTCCCCTCCAAACCACCCCTTCTTCTCGGGCACGGCTTAGGGGCTAGCCCCTAAGAACCCCATTTTTGTTTCTTGCCAGGCAATATAGAGCCATGGATGGCGGCTTGGCAGCGCGGAGAATTGCTGTGCAAATCTCCGATCCATAGAAAAATCCAAGGAGGGATTTTTCTATGGCAGGCACGGCTTAGGGGCATATCGCTCAACGTATCGCGATATGCCTAAGAACCCCACTGTTTAACAAATGTTTTTTTTGTGAATGTTCGCTTTGGCAGGTTCAGAGGTATTTTTTCTTTCTTGCCAAGGAATGTTGAGCCATGGAGGGCGGGTTAGCGGCGTGCGGAGATTTGTTTGTGCGGATTGCCGCATCGAGTGCGGCAATGACAGCGTGTGTGGTAGTAGTTCTGTTTTTTGAATGATAACCTCGTGGGCTCTTCCCAGCTTTAGGTCAATTTTTTTAGGGCAGTCCAGGTCGTATTCGGTGCGGCTTTCATAAAGGAAGTCATTCTTGGAAATAAGGGATTTTTTATGCTACTTATCGTGGCATGGAGGAATTTTACTCGTTTCTTACTATTTCTATGCTTTCGGAGTTGTAGAAGTTGTCGGCGTAGATTGTGAAGTAGCAGTAGAGAGGCTGGTCTTGGCGCTTCCTTAGTTCGTCGGAGATGTTTACTTTCCAATCGTAGCTTATGGTCTTGCCTGTTATTTTGTAGTCCATGATGCTTGGGGCTTCAAAATGGTCAAAGAGCTTGTTGCCGTCTGCGTCGCAGATGTAGATGCTTAGCTGCACGTAGGATGAGCTGTAGTATTTGGGGCGGACTTTTGCGCATACGGTTATTGTGTCGCCTACTTTTGCGGAGGTGATGGTCTTTTTGCCTTTTTTTATGCACAGTCCGTAGATTCCGTCGTAATTGGAGGGCGTTTGCATGGAGTTGTTTTTTAGGTATTCTTCTAGTTCCGGGTCTTTGATTTGGACGCTTTCAAAGTTGTCGGGGAGGTTTTTTATAAAGATGTAGCCTTCGTCGTCTGTTTTTACGGTAAGGTTTCCCAGGGAATTGCCGTCTTTGTCGTAGAGGCAGAGCATGAGTTTTTGTTTTTTTTGGACGCCCAAGTATGTGTCTACAATCTGCTTGCAAAGTTCTTTTGAGCCGTCAAGCTTTACTTTTTCTGTTTTGATTATTTTTGAGGGCTTTCTTTCTTCTGAAACGCTGTTGGTTGCGCAGGAGCTTAGGGCTAGGGTTAGGAATGCGGCCAGGATAAGAAGGGGGATTTTTCTTTTCATGAGGATAAAGTAGTGGATATTTTTTTGTTTTTCAAGGGTGAGCCCTTGGACCCCAGAACTAAGGGGAGGGAAAACCCCCTACTCCGAAGCGAGGGTTTTCCCTCCCCTTAAACCCCTCCCTTTCCCGGCACGGTTTAGGGGCATGGCCCCTAAAAACCCCAATTACAATTAGAAGCAATAATTAGAACGGTGTGCCCTGTAACTTGACAAATGGAAAAAATTATTTCTTAATTGATGATATAATGATTTATACAGTTACTTTGAATCCTTCTTTGGATTATATTGTTGGGATAAAAAATTTTGTGGCGGGAAGTCTTAACCGTAGTGAGTCGGAAAAGATTACGGCGGGTGGAAAGGGGATAAATGTTTCCATTGTTTTGCACAATCTTGGAATGGAAAGCACGGCTCTTGGTTTTACGGCTGGCTTTACCGGCAGGCAGATAGAATCCATTCTTAGGCAGGATGGAATAAAGACTGACTTTATAAATGTGGAACAGGGGCTTTCCAGAATAAACGTAAAAATCCTTCACAATGAGTCTGGGATGGGCGAAACGGAAATAAACGGCAGCGGGCCTGTAATTTCTAAGGACGACATTGCCATGCTTTTCCAAAAGTTTGGTTCTATTGACTCTGGCAGCACGGTTGTTCTTGCGGGCAGCGTTCCTTCTTCCCTGCCAAAAAATTTCTATGTCCAAGTTATGGATTCCCTAAAAACCAAAAACATAAAATTTATTGTTGACGCTTCTGGCGAACTTTTAAAGACCGCCCTTCCTTACCACCCATTTTTGGTAAAGCCAAATCTTTCGGAGTTGGAAGAGATGTTCGAGGTAAAAATAAATTCGATGCAGGATGTCTTTGGCTATGCAAAAAAACTGCTTGGTCTTGGTGCGCAGAATGCCCTTGTTTCTCTTGGCAAGGACGGCGCAATTCTTTCTGCTTCTGACGGATGCAATTACTACGCAAAGGCCCCTTCTGGAAAGCCCGTCAACACGGTTGGCTCTGGGGACAGCATGGTTGCAGGCTTTATTGCGGGCTACGAAAGCTCGCGGTCGTTTAAGTGCGCTTTGGAAAGGGGCGTTTGTTCTGGAAGTGCAGCAGCATTTTCTTCTTCTCTTGCAAGTAAAGATGATGTTGAGCTTTTGCTAAAAAAAATCCCCGGCACTGTGGAGTACCGGGGTGGCAAAATGCCTTTTGGTGAAAAAGATTTTGGCTCTGCGTTAGATGGCGTAACGCTGTAAAATTATTTTACCTTCTTTTCACCTGCATCTTTTGGGGCCTCCTTTGGCGCTACCGGCTTGGGAGCTGGAACTTCTCCTTCTTTAACTTCTCCCTTCTTGAATTCTCCTCTTGGGAATTTTCTGCCGGGGAGATTCTTGCCGTCAAATTTTTTATTGCCATCTTTTGGCATTGGCATCATTTTTTTGCCGTCCATCTTTTCGTTTGGTCTTGCAAATTTTCTGGTTCCGCCTGCGCAGCATCCGCAGTTGCACTTGCAGTCCATGTTGCCCCTTGGCTTTCCGAATCCCTTTCCATTCATCTTGCCTCTTGGCTTTGGCATTACCTTGCCCTTGTCTCCAGGCTGGACTTTCTTAAGCTTCTTTTCGCCGGCATTTTCTTTTGGTGCAACTTCCTTTGGGGCTGGGCGAACAACTTCTGCTGGAGCCTTTGCTTCTGGAGCTGCTTTTGAAGAACTTGCCTCCTGTGCAAAAGCAATTCCGCTCATTGCAAAGGCTGCAAAAACAAAACCAAGACCGCTTACCATAATTTTCTTATTCATAACAATACCTCTCTATAAAAAAATATTTGAACGTCTCTCGCTCATTACGCCCTTAATATAGCATTTCCGTTTCTGCGGAACATGAATCTTTGCTAAGAGAAAGATAAGAAAACTCTTATTCAAAAAACTCTTACTTTTTTGTTTAATAGATAGTAGAATGAAGCATGAAGGAGACGCGGAAATCAATTTTGTGTTCCGCTCCCAGGCAAATCCGACTGGAAACCCGCGGTGTCGCGGAATAGGAAATTAAACTCGCTGCGCTCGTTCCGCTCCAATGCG
>DJYC01000110.1 GCA_002448445.1 Treponema sp. UBA6988 | reverse complement strand
CCCTTTCCCGGCACGGCTTAGGGGGTTATCCCTAAGAACCCCACTTTTTTCCTTTTAAAAATCAATGCAAAGCTCCCCTTCGGGGTTTTACTTGCACGACCTGTCACGCTTTTTGCAAACGGATTTTCCGCTGCATACATACACCGTAGCAAGTGCGTGCGGTGTATCCGGTTGCTTTACATAAGGATTAATTTAGAGTCTGATTTTAGGGCCCGTGAACTTGGCAAAGGGGAGGGGTTATTTATTGCCGAAGATTCCCATGATTAGGTTGTAGGCTACGCTGCCGGGGTGGGGGATGGGGGGGAGATTGTCTCTTGAGTACCAGCCGGCGTCTTCTATTTCGCTTTCCTGGATTTTTATTTGGCCGCTTTCGTATTCTGCGGTAAAGGCTAACATGAGCTGGTCGGGGAAGGGCCAGGGTTGGCTTCCTTTGTAGACGATATTTTTTATCTTAAGGCCGGTTTCTTCCATTACTTCCCGCTCAACGCATTGCTCTGCGCTTTCTCCGTGTTCCATGAATCCCGCTATGCAGCTGTAAAAGCCAGATACTACGGTTTTGCTTTTTGCCAGGAGTATTTGGTCGCCTTTGCTTACAAGCACTATGATGGCAGGTTCTATGCGGGGAAAGTCTATTCTTCCGCATGAGGGGCAAACTTTGGCAACCTGGGTGCTGTGGACTGTAAGCAGGGAGCCGCACTTAGGGCAGTAGCGGTATGTTTGCCTAAGGCACAAGAATCCGTGCGCTCTTGCCGCCAGGGAGCTTACCTTTGAGGTTACGGCATTTTTTTGCTCTTCTTCGCTTTTGCTTTGCCAGAAGAACTGTCTTAAAGGAATTTCTTCCAGCGCGGATGGGGTGGGGCTGCCGTCTTCCAGCATTAGGGCGCAGTAGTCAAGTTCTGCTTCTGCATACCAATCGGAAACAATCTGGGCGGAGAGGCATTTTGTGGCGGTTTGCTGGTCTGGCAGGTCTTCTTTGCCAAGGGGCTTTGCTGTGGAGGCTTGGGCGGAACTTCCCTTTTTTACCAGGATGTTTTTTCCCCGCATGATGAAGATGTGGCCGTAGTCAAAATTCTTTGGGTTTTCTATGATTGGCATAGGAAAATTATAGCACTGAATTTTTTGTTTGCAAAGAAAAAGTTTTTTCAAAACATGGAAATCAGTTTTGTGTTCCGCTCCCAGGCAAATCCGTCTGAAAACCCGCGGTGTCGCGGAATAGGAAATTAAACTCGCTGCGCTCGTTCCGCTCCAATGCGGGTTTTCAGCCGTCTTTGCCTTCCGCTACACACAAAACTGATTTCCGGTTTTTCTGCATAAGAATTGGGATAAGTAAGAAAGGTCTTAGATGCGCGGGGATATGAAAAAAGCCAGCTTCGACATCCGGGGGTGGGTGAAGCTGGCTTTTGTGGTGTTTTACTGGGTTAAGAGCTTACTGGCGGACAAATTCCTTTCCGGTCTTGTCTGTAAGTACGGACAGGTCTGCGGAATAGTTGTAGACTTCTGTTGATGGTGTGAATGCACCGTCTTTGTATTCTTTTGTAAGCTTTTCGTCAAAGTAGACTTTGCCGGTGTAGGTGATGGAGATCTGCTTCTTTGCAACATCGATTGCGTAGGTGGCAGGCCTGTATTCATAAGGAGGCTCCATATGGACTACACTTACACATTCTGTGTCGCTTTTGAATGTGATTCCGTCATACTCTCCACCGCCAAGGTCGCAGCGGTAATCCTTTTCCTTGAAAGAGATTCCTGCTGCTGCGGCGGCTGCGCGGGCAACTTCTGCTTCGCGCTGGGCCTTGAGCTTGTCTATGGTGATTCCGCGTGATGAGTCTGCTACATAGACGATGAAGTCGAATGTGTAGATTGAGCAGCTTGCGGTTACGGTTGTGTAGCCGCTCTTTAGACCTGTGATTGTGTAGCTTGTCGGGTCAGATGCGCTCTGTGTTACGGATGCAACTGAGCTGTCGCTGTTTGAGATTTTTACAGGATAGCCGTTGTCTACAGGGTCGGATGTGGCGTTGAATTCAAAGCGCAGGTTTCCTGTTTTAATGTCCATTGGAACGACTGTGGATTTTCCTGTGTACCTCTGGTCGTTTGCGGAAACAATGATTCCCTTTAAGTCGAACATTTGCTTCATTGAAGAACATGATGCGAGTACCAGTACCAAAGCGATGGTGACAAATCCCATAATTTTGTTTTTCATTTGGCGACTCCTTTGTCTGGAAGGATTCCAGTTTGTGAATTTCTTGCGAGGGTTGAATTCGGCAATAAGTCCTGCTAGACCATCCGAAGACGAAATCTCGCTTTTATTTATAGTAACACAGGATTTTTGTTCTGTAAAGAAAAATACAAATGATTTTAAGGAAGCACGGGAATCAGTCTTTGCCTTCCGCAGAAGCCAAAACTGATTCCCGACTTTTTTACATAGGCAATTTTGACCCGCACAACACTACGTACTTGCTAACGTCTCATTTCCTGCACCGCTTAGGGGCCATATCGCTCAACGTTTCGCGATATGCCTAAGAACCCCATCTTTTACTAGTGTTTTTTTTGCAATGTTCCCTTCGACAAGCCGCTGGACGCTACGCTGCGAGTGCAGGGAACGTAATTCTTTCTTGCCAAGCAGTATTGAGCCATGGAAGGATTATCTCGTTCTTGCCAAATAGTAAAAAGCGCATGGATGCGCGGCTTAGAAGCCTGAAGAACTGCTATGCAGTTCTTCAATACCCAAGAAAATCCATGGAGGGGTTATCTCGTTCTTGCAAAGCACTATCAAGCCACGGAGGGCGGGTTAACAACATGCAGAAGCCTTCGACTTCTGCAATCCTAAAAAAATCCAAGGATGGATTTTTTTAGGCGACGTACGCCGCCATGGAGCCCCTTTAGTCCCGCGCAGCGGGATGAGCCGAATAGGCGAAGGGCGGAACGGCGGTGGCGCAGAGGCATGGGCGGTCGGATTAGCCGAGGAGTGGGATGGTAGAGCGGATAATGGTACCGTCCAGGATAAATTAAGGATTAAATATCAAGAAATTGTGCAAAACATCGTATTATTACTAATTTTTTTTGCCTTTTGAAGATATGGCTTTGACAAATTTATTTTTGGAATTTAAACTAAGAGCATGAGACATTTTAACGGAAAATTTTTTGTGCTGGCCCTGCTTGCCACACCGGTTTTGTTTGCTTCGTGCAAGAAGAAGACTTTTAAGGATCTTGCCCTAAAGAAAGGTCTTAAGACGGGTATTGCTGTTACTGCCGGGGATCTTTATGGCGAAAAAGAGAAGCAGATTGTTTTGGAAAACAGCGCCATGATTGTAAGCGAAAATTCAATGAAGTGGGCAAACCTTAGGCCTAATGAAAAATTCTGGAACTGGGGCGACATTGACGCTATGATTAAGTTTGCCCAGGAGAATGGCATTGAGGTAAAGTGGCACACACTTTTTTGGCACCAGCAGAATTCACCTTTTCTTGGAAAGCTTAAGACTAAGGATGATGCTCTTGAGATGATGGATAAGCATATCAAGACTATAATGGAGCGCTACAAGGGTAAAATTTCGGAATACGATGTTGTTAACGAGATGTTCAATGAGGACGGCAGCATGAGGGAGTCGCTCTGGTACAATCTTATTGGCCAGGACTATATTGAACATGCCCTTAGGGTTGCCCATGAGGCTGACCCCAACGCAAAGCTTTACCTGAATGAATACAGTAACGAGGAGCAGGGGCATCCCAAGGCTGATGCTATGTTCAATTTTGTTAAGGATTTGAAGGCCCGCGGTGTTCCTCTGGACGGAATTGGTATGCAGCTTCACCTTTCCACTGAATATGATTACAACTTTGAAAAAATCCGCAGCAATGTTAAGCGCTATGCGGAAATTGGCGTTGATGTTTGCTTTAGCGAAGTGGATGTTAGGATGCCTTTGCCGTCTACAGAAGCTTCTCTTGCAAAGCAGATGAATATTTATACGAATCTTTTGAAGATTGCGCTGGAGGAGCCAAACGTTAAGTCCTTTATTACATGGGGCTTTACGGATAACCACAGCTGGGTTCCCGGAACATTCCCCGGTACTGGAGAGGCGCTTTTGTATACTAAGAGCATGGAGCCAAAGCTTGTCTACGAGAAGATGCTTGAGGTGCTTAGGAAGTAGACCTTTACTGAAAAACTTTTTTTAAGAAGTGCCCTTAACCCAAAAATAAGGGGAGGGTGCGTTAGGGGTAACTTGGCTGGCATGCTTTCGTGGGCAGCAGGCGGTGCTTTCGTGGGCGGCTGGGCATGCTTTGGCGGGCTGTTGGCGGTGCTTTGGCGGACAGTTGTCAGGGCTTTAGTGGACGGCTGGCGGTGCTTTTGCGGGCGGTTGTCAGTGCTTTCGTGGGCAGCTGGCAGGACTTTGGCTGGCGGCTGGCATGCTTTTGCGGGCGGTTGTCAGGGCTTTAGTGGACGGCTGTCAGGGCTTTCGTGGACGGTTGTCTGTGATTCATTGGTCGGCTGGCAGGCTGCTTTTTGCGGCAGTCTTTCGGGTTTTAGGCGGATTTACCTGCTAGCGGAAGACAGATTTGATTTCCAGGCCTTGCGCGGTTATGCCTTTTGTAAAAATATTTAAAAACAAAAACCTTCTTTGCGGCTGTTTTTGCAAAGAAGGTTTTTTATTTGCAAATATTAAAGATTGCCTGGTTTGCCCGACAATGACACGGTGCTGATAACCAGCGCTTGCTTAGATTCCGTTGTAGTGGTTCTGCACCTTGTCCAAGACATAATCCCTGAATTCCTTGAGGGCGAATGTCTTTTGCGGCAACTGGGAGCTGAACCTAAAGCGGCAGGTTACGGTCTCTTCTTCCTGTTCTTTTGCACCCACAACAAGAATGTATGGGGTTTTGTGCTCGGAAGAGATGGCCTTAATCTTGCTCTTCATGTTGTCGTCTCCAGTGTAGGCCTTTGCACGGATGTTTGCAGCGGCAAGGAAATCCGCAACTTTTTCCGCATAGGCATTAAAGTCGTTGCCAACCGGAACAACCGCTACCTGTTCAAAGTGGAGCCATGCTGGGAAAGCGCCTGCATAGTTTTCGATGAGGATTCCCATAAAGCGCTCAAGGCTTCCCAAAACTGCTCTGTGCAGCATAACCGGGTGGTGCTTCTGGTTGTCCGCACCAATGTATTCTGCGTCAAGGCGTTCTGCGCTTGGGAGCTGGTAGTCAAGCTGGATTGTTCCGCACTGCCACTGGCGGCCGATTGCATCTATAAGTGTAAATTCCAGCTTTGGACCGTAGAATGCACCTTCTCCCGGCTGAATCTCGTATTCCATTCCCGCAGCCTTGCAAGCTTCGCTAAGGGCTGATTCTGCATGCTGCCAAGTCTTTTCGTCTCCAACATGGTCTTCCGGCATTGTTGAAAGCTTTACGAGGAGGTTCTTGTCAAAGCCAAAGTCCTTGTATACGTCAAGCAAAAGAAGGCAGAACTTCTTTACTTCCGCTTCAATCTGGTCTTCCGTACAGATTATGTGGGCATCGTCCTGGACAAATCCGCGTACACGCATTATTCCGTGCAGGGTTCCGCTTGGTTCGTTGCGTACGCAGTGGCCAAATTCTGCCAGGCGGAGTGGAAGGTCCTTGTAGCTCCTTGTGCGGCTCTTGAAAATTTCAAGTGCACCGGGGCAGTTCATTGGTTTTACTGCAAAAAGGCGCTTTTCGCTTTCCGTAACAAACATGTTCTTCTGGTAGTGGCCCCAGTG
>DJYC01000071.1 GCA_002448445.1 Treponema sp. UBA6988 | reverse complement strand
AAAATGGCAGAAATACTGGGACGACAACAAGACTTTTAAGGTGGAAGAGGACACCCATTTTCCAAAGGACAAGCGCTGTTATGTGCTTGACATGTTCCCCTATCCTTCTGGAGCAGGCCTTCACGTTGGCCACCCCGAGGGCTACACCGCAACGGACATCTACTGCCGCTATCTTCGCATGAACGGCTTTAACGTACTGCACCCGATGGGCTACGACGCATTTGGTCTGCCGGCGGAAAACTATGCGATTAAGACCGGTACCCATCCGGCAACAACTACTTTTAAGAACATTGAGCATTTTACCCAGCAGATTAAGGCTCTTGGCTTTAGCTACGACTGGGACAGGGAAGTTATTACCTGCACTAGCGACTACTACAAGTGGACCCAGTGGATTTTCCTGCAGCTTTACAAACGCGGGCTTGCCTACGAAGCACAGACTCCAATCAACTGGTGTCCATCATGCAAAACAGGTCTTGCAAACGAAGAGGTAAAGGAAGGCCACTGCGACCGCTGCCAATCACCTGTAACACACAAGACAATCCGACAGTGGATTCTTAAGATTACCGCCTATGCAGACGAGCTTATCAAGGGCTTGGATGAACTTGACTGGCCTGAAAGCGTAAAGCTTATGCAGAAGAACTGGATTGGACGCAGTGAAGGTGCAGAAGTTGACTTTACAATTGCAGAAGGAAGTGCCGCCGCAGGGGAAAAGCTCCGCGTATACACCACAAGGTGCGACACACTTTTTGGTGCCACATACATGGTTGTTTCCCCGGAGCACCCGCTTGTTGCAAAGCTTACATCCGCAGAACAGAAGGCTGCCGTAGAAGCATACGTTGAAAGCGCCGCAAAGAAGAGCGACCTTGAGCGCACAGACCTTGCAAAAGAAAAGACTGGTGTCTTTAGCGGAAGCTATGCCATTAACCCTGTAAACGGAAAGAAGATTCCTGTTTGGATTGCAGACTACGTTCTTATTTCTTACGGTACAGGCGCAATCATGGCAGTTCCAGCCCACGACACACGCGACTGGGAATTTGCAAAGAAATTTGGTCTTCCAATAATTGAAGTATTAAAGAGCGAAGTTGACGTTCAGAGCCAGGCTTGGACAGAAGACGGAGTTCACGTTAACTCTGAATTCCTTGACGGTCTTAACAAGCAGGATGCTATCAACAAGATGATTGAATGGCTTACCCAGAAGGGCATTGGCAAGAAGGCCGTAAACTACAAGCTTCGTGACTGGGTATTTAGCCGCCAGAGGTACTGGGGCGAACCAATCCCGCTTGTTCACTGTCCAAACTGCGGAACCGTTCCTGTTCCAGAAGAAGAGCTTCCTCTTGAACTGCCGGACGTTAAAACCTACCAGCCAACAGGCACAGGCGAAAGTCCTCTTGCGGGAATTGACTCTTGGGTAAACTGCAAGTGTCCAAAGTGCGGTGCCGCTGCCAAGCGCGAGACAAACACAATGCCCCAGTGGGCGGGAAGCTGCTGGTACTACCTGCGCTACCTTGACCCCCACAATGACAAGGAATTCTGCTCAAAGGAAAAGGAAAAATACTGGATGCCGGTAAACCTTTACGTTGGTGGTGCTGAACACGCAGTTCTCCACCTGCTTTACAGCCGCTTCTGGCACAAGGTTCTCTACGACATTGGAGCCGTTAGCACAAAAGAGCCTTTCCACCGCCTTATAAACCAGGGTATGATTACAAGCTTTGCATTCCAGAACGCCGCAAAGTCACTCATTCCTGTAGACCGCGCAGAAGAAACTGCACCAAATGAATTCAAGGACAAGGAAACAGGCGAAAAACTTGAGCGCATTGTTGCAAAGATGAGCAAGTCACTCAAGAACGTCGTTAACCCGGACGAAATGATTCAGCAGTACGGAGCAGACAGCGTGCGCATGTACGAAATGTTCATGGGGCCGCTTACTGTTTCAAAGCCATGGAACACACAGGGGCTTATTGGCGTTAACCGCTTCCTGGAAAGGATTTGGTCAATCTCCGAAAAGACGGTTGAAGACATAGACATTACAGGCAAGCTGGAAGACGAGGCACTTGTTTCGCTCAGAAAGACTTATGCAAAGACTGTAAAAAAAGTTACGGACGACACTGCAAGCCTTAACTTTAACACTGCAATCAGCCAGATGATGATTTTTATCAACGAATGTTCCAAGGCAGAAAAACTTCCCCGCGCAATTTGGGAAGGCTTCGTAAAGATGCTCAGTGTATACGCACCACACCTTGGCGAAGAGCTTTGGCAGAAGCTTGGTCACGACAAGACGATTGCCTACGAAAGCTGGCCAACCTTTGACGAAAAATTTGGAGCAGAAGACCAACAGACAATCGTCGTAATGATTAACGGAAAGCTGCGCGACAAGTTCCAGGCAGCCCCCGGAGCAGACAACGCAACGCTTGAAGCTATGGCAAAAGAAACTGAAGGATTCAAGAAATTCACAGAAGGAAAGTCCATTGCCAAAGTGATTGTGGTTCCGGGAAAACTGGTCAACATCGTGGCAAAATAGTCTTAATGTTCTGATGCAGGATTCTTTTAAGACGCACTACATAAGGGTTGCGGGAACAATCGCACTGATAGGGAACGCAGCCCTTGCATTCATAAAAATTCTTCTCGCATACTTTTCAAAATCCCTTGCGGTGATGGGAGACGGAATTGACTCTTCCACAGACGTGCTCATTGCAATTGTAACGCTTGTAATAAGCGCAATAATATCAAGGCCAAGCGACAAGGAGCACCCCTGGGGGCACGGCCGCGCAGAGACAACTACAACCCTTGTGCTTTCCTTCATCATTTTTTTTGCGGGCGCACAGCTTGCAATCCAGTCAGTTACAAGGCTTATGAATCCACAGGACGCACAGGCAATTGGAAGGGGTGCTGTCATTGCGGCAATAATTTCCATTGCGGGAAAGACGGTGCTTGCCCTCTTGCAGTTCCACTACGGAAAAATTGCCGACTCGGAAATGGTAAAGGCAAATGCGCTAAACATGAAAAACGACATCATAATGTCGCTCGGCATTCTTGTAGGCCTTTTCCTTTCCGAACAGTTCAAGCTTCCTATACTAGACCCAATAATAGCACTGCTTGTAGGGCTGTGGGTAATAAAAAATGCGGCAAAGCTTTTCCTCCAGGTAAATTTTGAACTGATGGACGGAAACGCAGACAACTCGCTCTACCAAAAACTCTTCAGCGCGGTTTCCTCTGTTCAAGGGGTGCACAATCCCCATAAGGCCAGAATCAGAAAGATGGCATCCCTTTTTGACATAGACCTGGACATAGAAGTTGACCCAGCCATGACGGTCTACGATGCCCACGAAAAAGCAGAGCAGGTAGAAGAGGCAATCAGGGAAGTAATCCCCGAAGCCTACGACATTCTAATCCACATAGAGCCGCTCGGAAGCGACAGCCACCAGAGGGAAGAAAAATACGGCCTAAAGCCTGAGGACATGTAGCAGAGACCTATTTTTCAAGCAAAAGCACCAGGGTAGAACAAGCTGGTATGCAAAGCTCCCCCTTCTTTACCAAAGCTTTCTTTCCGTCAGTTGAAAAAACAACTTTTGCCTTGCCCCAACTCTCGTCAAGTTTTAAGGCCAGCTGCTTGCCACCAAGGTTGTTCAGCACAAGGGAGCATTCCTTTTCGCTTTCCATTGTCCAGCAAGAAAGCAACGACGCATCAAATGAAGAATCCCCATTGGCAAGGTCTTTTGCAGAATATGCCGCAAACTTTCCCTTTACAAAAGAATCACGGCTGTTTCTGAATTTTATTAGCCGCCTGTAAAAATTAAGCAGCGAATTCTTGTCTTTTTCTTGAACGCTAACGGGAAGGGTTTCCTTGTTGTAGATGCAGTCTTTTTCAGATGCCCATGTAGTCTGAATCTTTGATTGGGGTAGGCCGTCAATACTTTTATCCCAAAGAAGAGGTGTTCTTTTTGTCTGGTCCAGGGCACCGCTCTTCATTCCAAGCTCCTCTCCGTAATAGACAAACGGCACTCCCTGGCAAAGAATGTACATGGAAGCGGCAAGCTTTAGCTTTGCAAGGTCGCCTTTTAGCAAACCGCCGGCACGCGCCTGGTCATGGTTAGTAAGAAAAGGCGCATCGGTAAATTCCGCATTGAATTGCCCATAGCGGTCAAGCTCCTTTTCCATCATCAGTGCAAATGAATTGTTAACGGAGTTCCCGTTGTTTATCTGGGAAATTATGTACTTGTCCCCCATGTCAAAGTGGAAGCAGGAAAAAATCCCTGTCATATATTGAGCGCGTATTCCAGATGAATCCCACACTTCGCCAACGCAGTAGCAGCCAGGATTTACGCTCTTGCAGTAAAGCACCATCTCTTTCCAGAATTCCACAGCACGGCTTGTTCCGTCAGAAGTTCCAGCGGGAAGTTTTACCAAATCATACAAATGGCCAGCAGCGTCAAAGCGGAAGCCGTCAACTCCCTTGTCCAGCCAAAACTTCATCACCCTTTTGAATTCAGCACGCACTTCTGGATTGTCGTGGTTAAAGTCTGGCATGGAGCGGCTAAACTCTCCTGCATAAAAATTGCCCTTGTAAGATTCATCCTCATTCCAAAGCTTGTGCCCCATTGCGCTTGTGTTTGTGTTGTAGCGGCTGTCGCTTGCCTCTATCCAGCGGTACCAGGAATGATGGGCATCATCAGGATTTCTTGAAGCCACAAACCATTCGTTGTGCACGGAAGAATGATTAAAGGGCATGTCGATTATAAGAGAAATTGAACGCTTTTTGCATTCGGCAAGAAGAAGTTCAAAGTCTTGCATAGTACCGTACTGGGGATTAATTGAATAATAGTCGTCAACATCGTAGCCGTGATATGAATGTGAAGGCATTATTGGCAAGAGCCAGATTCCCGTTATGCCAAGGCTTTCAATATAATCCAGCTTTGAACAGATGCCCTTAAGGTCTCCAATACCGTCACCGTCTGAATCTGCAAATGAACGGACAAAAAGGCTGTAGTAAACGCCCTGCCCCGCCCCCTTTGCCACGCGAAGCTCTTTGGAATTTTTGGAACAAGAAAAAAACGTCATAATCGGAAATAAAATAAAAGTGATAAAAAAAATAAAAGAAAATTCTTTCATTGCTACTACCTGCTTTAAAACAAGAAACTCCGGCTTTGAACCGGAGATTAAAACTACTCAGCGTTTTTCCACGCGTCTACAAACTCTATCATGAACTGCTGGATGTCGCCGAACCATTTCTTTTGAAAGGCGCAAGCCTCTTTTCCTATGTAGCGGAAGTGCCAGCTTTCCCAGCGGAATCCCGTAACATCTTCATAGCCTTGCGGAAAGGAAAGTGACCATCCGTATTCCGCCGCATGTGCATAAAGCCACTTGCCCATGGGCTTGTTTGCAAAGTCATTGCTAAGCTCGCCATAGTCAACCGCAGTACCAAGTTGGTGCTGGCTTGTACCTTCGCGGGCACTCTCACGCTCAGCCTCCTTTAGACCGTCCACTTCCACCCAGTGCTGGAAAAGACCCTTCTGGTACTGGTAGGAACGGTATGTGGAAAGCACATGAATCCTAATGCCGTCCTTTAGAGCAGCCGCGCTCATTTCCCTAAGGGATGCCTCTGCCTCCGGGCGCAGGGAAAGGTTGTTGCGGCTTATGGTATACAAGTCATTTTTTACAAGACCCTGCAAATCCTTTGGAACATAGGCCTCTCCAACATTGTGTTTTTTGTCTATAAGATACAAAAGTGAAAGGTCATCACTGCGTGTCTTTTTGTCCGCATCAAGAACCTTGTGCAAGTCGGCAAGAAATTCCTCCGGGCTTCCGTTGGGAATTGCCTGCTTGGCCCTATTTGACATGGAAGACAAAACACGGCCCAGTTTTTCCACTTCGGGATTAACCTGTGGAACAGAAACTTCCGCCACTTCATTCTTCTGCTGAACCTGCACATCCTCATTTTTAGAAGCAGTGTCCTTTGAGCCTTGCGCAACAGCCTTGTTCATGCAAGAAGAAAAGCCCAGCGCAACAAAAGCCAGAGCCAGCAAAAGAAAAACAAAAGCAATATTCCTACGCATCACTAACCTCGGTAACAGAGTGAATTATAAAAAATGTGTCGTAGAAGCCCGTGCGCTCAAGGGCATGGTGGGCAGCATCCGACGGATTCATTATAAACACTTTTGTTCCGAATTCCAAGCCGTCATTGATGCAGGCAAGGACAACCCCTGTACCTGCGGAATCCATGGAAATGATTTTATCCATGTCAAGCACGACGTTCTTTTCCTTTATATAGTTGTAAACCTTTTCAGAAACTTCCGTGAGATTGTAGGCATCAAAAACACCCGCAAGCTCAAGCAGCCTGTAGTTGGGGCCGGTCTTTTCGTGAATTGTAAGTTGGTCCATTATTTATTGCCTCCCAGATATTTGAATACGAGAATAGTGATGTCATCATCCAAAGCGCGGGACGTAAAGTGGACAAGTGAATCGTATGTAAACTGAGCCATCTTGTCTGCGGGGAAACGTGAATTTTCCAGAAGCGATGCCTGTGCGCGGTTCTTGCCAAACTGTTCACCGCGGAGTGATTTGGATTCGATAAGACCGTCAGTACAAATCATGGCTATGTCTCCGGCGGCAAGCTTTACCTTCTTTACGTGCAGGTACTTTTCCAAATCCTTAGAGAAGCCAAGGATATGTCCTTCACCCTGAATTTCAATTACGTTGTTGTAGGCCCTTGTGTAAAGGAAGATAGACGGAGAACCGCAGTTGATGTAGTACATGGTGTCCGTTGCAAAGTCAAGAAGACCAAATGTACCGCTAAAGATTGTTCCCTTAGGCAGGTTGTTTCGTATAAAGAGGTTCACCTTTTCCACAAGGCTCTTAAAGTCGTGGGTTTCCGCAAGAAAGGTTCTTGTGATTGACTTCATAATGACCATGCTCATGGAAGCCGCAATACCCTTACCGCTCAAGGCACCAATAATAAAGAGGTGTCGCGTGTCTGTAAGGCGGATAAGGTCTACGAATTCACCACCAATATTGTGGGCAGGAACCATTCTGTAGCCGCAGTCAATCTTTGGATTCTCAATGTGGTCCATGTTCTCCTGGATGGAGGTAATGATTTGGCTGGACATCTTAATTTCGCGGTTGACCGTACCTACGACAGCCTCGTTCATTATGTTCTTGAGGTAATAGCCGATTACGAAGAAGTTAGAGTACAGCTTGGTGAACACGTCAAAGTCATAGTCGTTGTAAATATTGCCGGAATCCTTGCCACCCAAAAAAATTATTCCTATGATGTGGCGGCCCTCGTTTAGCATGATGAATGAATCAGAGCCTGTTTCCTTAAGCAGCGAAAGGATTTCCCCGCGCACCCTGTCCAGAGTGTAGTCATGCTTCATCAGCTCCCTAAAGACAATAGGCTTCTTTAAGTTCAAAAGCACGTCAAAGGCCTCGTTGGCAATAGAAATTGTCACCTTGCCCTTTTCTTCTTCCTTTTCAAACACAGGCTCAAGGTAGCCGTTTCCCGCATCTATAAAAACCTTGATAAAGCCTGAGTCAACGTGCTTTACGAATGCATCCTCCACCTTCTCCACAACCGCAGCCGGGTCATCGCCAAATTCAATGGAAGTTATGTCCTTTTCAAAGGCGGCGGCATAGCGGGTGTCGCGGAAGAACTCCCTCTTGTTTGCAAAATTGCTTATCGACGTACAGAGGAAAATTATAAGCAAAAGACCAACGATAAAGAGAATGTAGAAAAGCTTTGTGTTAACGGAATTAAGCTTCCACAGGACGGCAAAGAGTGTGCCTCCAAGAACCGCAGGAAGGACAAATCGTATGAGGAAGGTAAGGAAGGAGCGCATGAAGTATTTCTTGTCCCAAATCTCGTTGGTAGATTCAGCTTTTATAAAGAACATCACCTGGGGCAGAAAGCCTATTGCAAGAAGGCTTGTTATCATGGTCTGGAAGCTCATGGCATAATTGATAAAGCCAAAGAGCGAGAATGAAAGGAATACGCCAAGGATTACAATCATTATGCGCTGGCGGGTAAGCAGATTCTTTGTGTTTTCCGCCCGGACAAGCAGCATGAGGACTGAAAGCAGGGGCAGCGCAATGGTATAGGTAAATATATATGTCGGATACCAGGTAAGAGGGAACTTGCGGCTGAGCACCCCGGAAAAAATCAGGCCGGATGGAATCTGGAAATCCCCTTCCTTGGTTACTACAAAATTGTTGAAGGCATTCTTGTGGAAGACTATATAAAGTGCAAAGATATTCAAGGTCCACTGAACAAAGGTAACAAAGCGGTTCTTGCGCTCCTCTGGGAACTTTACGATAAAGACGCAGCATGCAACGCTGAACCAGCCAATAAGGGTAAAGGATACCTTTCCGGTAATCTTTGCCATTTGGTTTGGCCCCCATAGGCACATGGCAAGAGTGATTGACATCATGGCATAGACTGCCGCATTAAAGAGTATTATATTCACCAGCTTGTTTATGTCCCTCTTCTGCGCATTTTTCTTTGAATCCGCACTAAAAGAAAGCAAAAGCAAGCCTACGGCAAAGAATACATTCAATATAAAAAATATCAGTCCGTTCATTTTAGTCCACCACCTTTGCAACCATCATAGTCACATCGTCGCGAAGTTTTTTACCGCCGTTGTAGGAAAGGACAAGGTCAACGATGTCGTCAACAAATTCCTTTGGATGCTTTTTTGCGCTGGAGCAAAGCGTATTCTTGTAAAGCTCCGTATCACCAAGCTCCGTGCCGCTATCGTCCATTACTTCGGAAACACCGTCGGAAGCCATAAGGATAACGTCGCCACGGTAGAGTTTCTGTGTTGCAACCTGAACGTCGGGAATATCGATAATTCCTACGACAGAACAGTTTGACGTAAGCGGCTTAATCTTGTAACCGCTAGGCGTCCTTGTGATTACAATCGGGTCAGACATGGATGCGTTTACATAAGAAATGGTCATGGCGGAAGTGTCCACAATGCCAAGGAAAAGAACCGTGTACTTGTCCTGCAATCTCATGCTCTTGATAGCCTTGTCCACAGCCTTTATCATGGCGGGAAGGTCGCTCTTGTTTTCAAGAATCTTTACGGTATTCATCACCAAGCCCATGACCAAGGCAGCGGCAAGCCCCTTACCGGAAACGTCTCCCAGCATAAGAAGCGTCTTTGTGCGGCTAATGGGAAGCACTGAATAATAGTCACCCGAAACGTTTACAAGCGGACGGAAGTAGGCTGCAAGCTCCAGGTGCTCAATCTCCGGCATAACCGCAGGAAGGAAGGAGCGCTGTGTTTCCGCAAGCTGCTGCCATTCCTGGGAAAGAGAAGAAATTTCTGCAAGGTCGCTTATAGTCTTTGTGCGGTTTTCAAAGCGGCAGAATTCCGAATATAGCTTGTCGTATATCGTGGAATCAAAAAGCTTTGTATAGCGGCAGAAAATGTAGAGGTGCTGCCCTTCGTTTACCAAAAAGAATCCGCGAGACTTTGAAAGGTCGGAAACTATGCCATAGTTGTCTCCGATAAAATACACGCCGTTCTTCCATGATTCGGGAAAGTTCATGCCCAGAGTGTTGAGCACATCCTTGTCGCAGGTAAGGCGGTTGGGGCTGTTGTAAAGAACATAGTTCTTCTTGCGGTCAATAAAGAGAACCGAACAGTCGGCCTTTTTTTCGAGGACATCGGAAATATTCTCGTAAAAGTCGTCCAGTGAGTAGCAGTAGCGCAACTGCTCAAGGAATTCGGAAAGGAAAGAGGTCTCGCCCGTAAAAAGTGCACCCTTGTAGAGCTCACCGTCAAAATAGGAGCGCAACTTTCTCGTTATAAGATGCGTGGCAAAGAAAAGCGCTGTTGCCGAAATCCAGGAAAACAGGGGTGAATAGGACCTGTTCTCATTGAATTTTGGCACTATACTCACCGCGAGGAATATAAACAGGCCCAGCAAAAGGGCATCCGTTGCCAAAATCACAAGCCGGCGTTTTGTTTTATACATAAATACCTCTTAAAACTAAAAGTCCAATAAGTCAATTTACTATCGGCATTTTTTGAAATCTTCTATAATTACAGTGTATACCGAAAATTCCATTCGCGGTAGTGGCTATTTGCAGATTTTAGAATTTTTTTTTATTCGGACGGCATTTCTCTTTTTACTGTGCCCGGCCCTCCGGGTCCGGTCAAACTCCATGGCATTTTATCCTGCAAAACAAGCAGCGCCAAGGACGGCGCGTCATTTGTTAGCAGAAGAAACAGGCAAGTTTTCGCCAGAAAACTTGCGGGATAAAATGCCACGGAGGGCATTTTATCCCGCTTTCCAGGGTTCCGGGGGGCCCAACCCCCTCCATTGCCTGACGGCAACCCGCTACGCGGGCCCTTCCAATCGGGCGTAGGTTGCAGGGCAAGTACCCCGTGCAAGTCTCAAGACTTCAAAAACCGTCATGCTGAACTCGTTTCAGCATCTCTCTTCTGTGTTCTAATTTGAGATTCTGAGTCAAGCTCAGAATGACACAAAGTCACCTTCGTCCTTGCCAACCAATACAGAGCCATGGAGGGATTTTTCTGGGCAAGGCGGCTTAGACGCACGGAGATTTGATTGCGACTCCCCGACACCGAAAAAAAAAATCCGTGGAGGAAATAAGGCAAAAAAAAGTTTGCCCTTGGACTCTTTAGAAAACTCCCGCTTTTGCAGGTTATGAAAACTGACTAAAAAAGGCATATTAAGACACGGCAGGGATTGGAGCCCCGGAGTAGCGCCACAGGCGCTATGAGCGCTAGCGAAGGGCGGAAAGCCCCTATAAAATCAACCTAATCTTTGGCACAAGAATAAAATGTGAAAGATGGCACTGCCGCAAAAAAAGAGATTAAAAAAAAATAATTTAAGACTGTTTAGACAAAATTAAAGGTAACTTGCAGAATTCCCTGTTACAGAATTGTTTGAAGTCTCCACTATCTGACGGCTCACAACCATTGCAATCCTGTCAATTGCACTGTTCACGTAAAGTTCATCCTGGATTTTTGTTTTTAAATCTGCAATACGTTTTGCCTGCGTTGCAGAATTTTTTTTAGGGCTTCTAACCGTCATTGTGAATCTTACTCCGAAAAAGCATTAACAATATGGTGCACCGGCTCCAGTCCCGGAACATCTATGGCAAGAACGTCAAAACGAATTATCTTGTTACTATATTGTCGATGTTTTTGGAGGTAACATTTAGCAGTTTTGATTATCTTTTCTTGCTTTCTGGAACCGAGCAGGGAGGCAAGAAGCTCAGGGCTGCCGTTTGGAAGGGTTTTTACTTCAACAAATGCCAAAGTTTGACATTTTAAGACTATTATATCTATTTCACCGCCACGTACGCGGAAATTTCTTTCTATTATGGTGTAGCCTTTTTCCCTCAAAAATGAACACGCCCTGTCCTCTCCTTTTAAACCGACAGTTCGTGTGGTTTGGCGGGAAAGAATTAGAGGGCCTCCAGTTCACCGATGTCTGTGTCAAATTCTGAAGCGTCAATTTCCTGCACGGAATTTACGGCTGCAGCATTTACGCCGTCAAGTTTTTTTCCGGCTGTTACCAAGAAAGGAACATTCCAGCGGGTAAGCGCAATAACGTGATACTTCTTTGCAGGATGATTTGCCGCAAGAAACATATTTACGCCATCGTCAAAAAAAACTGGGGCCGAGTAGCAAACACCCTCGGTTATCTGATCGCATTTAATCTTTGTTGGTGCCATTTTTCTTCTCCATTTTAATTATGTAAGCAAAAATACCGGCAACCGCATACCATGTATTTTCCGGGATACAACTGCCAACATCATAGAGTGACAGTACATTCTCCAAAAGGTCATCCTGAACAACAGGAACATTGTTCTCTTTTGCTATTTCCACCATTCGTTGCGCAAGAAGACCGTTTTCCTTGATTGAAATGAACGGAGCGGGAAAATCTTCCGGGTACTTCAAGGCCACGGCTGAAAATTTTCTTAACTCGTTCATATCTCTTCTTCCACAAAAGACGGAACTTCATTTGTGGCACAAATTCCGTC
>DJYC01000108.1 GCA_002448445.1 Treponema sp. UBA6988 | reverse complement strand
CATTTTTTTAAAATTATTTTTTTTGCACCATAAGCAAAAAGGCTCCGCTCGCAAACATTATCCACACCAGTAACTTCTTTAACAAAATTAGATGTTGAAAACTCCCCCTTAACAGCAGAAAGCTCCTCTGAAGAAAAAAATCTTAAAGGAATGTCATAATCTTTAGAAAAAGAAAGCAAGGCTTCTTCATCCCGCTTTAAATCTATGGAACAAAGCGCAGCAATTGAATTCATATCAAGGGAAATTTTATTCAATTCGCGGAGAATGAAATCTTTAAACTCTTTTGGATCTTTTCCCTTACGGCAACCAACCCCCAGGACAATACATCTTGGAACAAGGCGCAAGACCGACTTATCTTCTTTGTTTTTAAATGGCGAAACGATTACTTTAAGCATGGACTTTCCAGCTTCAGAAGTTTTGGCAAAGTCAAGCTCTTTTGGTATGTCACCGTCAATTTTTAGACAATCAAAAATTTCATCTGGCAGTAAAACTTTGCATTTTTTTTCTTTTAAAACCCTGGCTGAAAATTCCTTTGCAAGAAGCATGTCTGAAATTTTCATAGAGTTTTCTTTTGCAAATGAATCAACAGAAAACAAGTTGTTAACATCGGTGGCCGTAGTAATAACAGGCTGGGCTCCTGTAAGTTCGGAAAGCTTTCGGGCAAAATCATTGGCACCACCCAAATGACCAGAAAGAATCGGCATGGCAAAATTTGCGGCTTCGTCCATAACAACAACAGCAGGATCAGATGCCTTGTCTTTTACAAAAGGCGCGATTGCCCGTACAGCAATTCCACAGGCTCCTATAAACAAAAGAAAATTCCCGCTCTTAAAGTTTTTAGCAACCCACTCTTCTGTTTTTACGTAGTTTTCTGAAAGGTCTTTTTTTGCAGAACTTACGCTGCATTCAAATCCATGCGCGCAATATTTTTCCGCAATATTTTTTGCCAGAGATTTTCCCTTGTCCGTAAAAGAAATTATTGCTATCACTTGGTCTTTGCCATCCTGAATTCCGTTGAAAAAGTTTCGTCGTACAATTTTGACTTCATATAGTTTTTATGCGTAACACAATCGCCTATAATCATAAGGGCAGAATTTTTTATTCCGGCATCTCTTACAGTCTTTGAAAGAGTTGCAACAGTACAGACCATCTTTTTTTCTTCCTTCCATGACGCCTTATAAACTACCGCAGCAGGAGTATCTTCCGAATATCCGCCAGCCAAAAGTTCCCGCTGCAAATCTTCCACAAGGGATGTACTCAGAAACACCACCATTGTTGACTTGTGCATGGCATAAGAGCGGATGCTTTCCCGCTCAGGAACTGGTGTCCTTCCCACCACACGCGTGATTATAACACTCTGCGAAACATCAGGAAGCGTATACTCAATACCAAGGGAAGCTGCAGCTGCACAAAAGGAGCTTACTCCAGGAACGGATTCATAGGGAATGCCACAGGAATCCAATATATCCATCTGTTCCCGTATTGCCCCATAAATGCAAGGGTCTCCAGAATGAAGGCGAACAACAACTTTTTCTTTTGGAGAAGATTTTTTTATTGCATCAATAACTTCTTCCAAAGTCATCTTTGCGCTATCATAAAGTGCACATTCTTTTTTGCAATTTAAAAGTAATTCTTTGTTAACAAGGGAACCGACATAAATTACACAATCAGCTTTTTGCAACAAGGAAAGACCGCGGACAGTAATCAAATCAGCAGCACCTGGACCTGCCCCAATAAAATAAACCATTCTATTTCTCCTCCTGTCTTGCGGCACAAGCTTTTAGTTCATTTATAAAGTCAAAGGCCTTGTTCGTCATTGCCAACACGCCATGCTTTTTTGTAAAAAGAACAAGTTCAACCTGAACTTCTGGAACCCATTCCTGCATATTCAGTTTAACAAGTTCTGCAATTTTATTTAATACCTTTTCTTTTAAATTGAATTTTATTAAAACATCAACTGCATTTTCCGTTGAAACGCAAGCCATGATTTCTTTTTGAAGCAGAAAATAATCTTCTTCTTTGCAAAATTCTTTTGAAGCAGAACACAAAGTTTGCATTCTGCCATCACCATATTTTGAATGTGTGTTTTTTGCACCACCAGCAATTTTTACAAGTTTTCCCAAATGTCCTGTAAGAAAATATTTTTTGAATCCATATTCCTTTGCCATCAAAATTGAATCGTATGAAAAATTAGAAGATTCAACTGCAAAACCAAAATCAAAGCCAAATTCATGAGTAAGAAAATCCATTCCATAATTTCCTGGAACCACAGGAAGCACAGTATAATGCAGGGCCGCCCTCATGCTAATTTCAGCACGTATTGTCTGCACAATGGCATCTTCACTCATAGGTCTTACAATTCCTGTAGTACCAAGAACCGATATGCCACCAACAATACCAAGGCGGGGATTAAAAGTCTTATTTGCAAGTTCAACACCTGCAGGTATGCTTATCGTTACTTTTATTCCCTTGTGAATATTATTTAGTTCGGAAGATACAGCATCGCGTATCATTTTTTGCGGAACAGAATTTATTGCCCACTCCCCAACCTTTTGATCCAGTCCCGGAAGCGTAACTTTTCCAATGCCCTTTCCTCCAAGAATTTTTATTCCATCGTCAGAAGAAAATTCAACGGATGAATACACAAGTATTCCATTCGTAATATCTGGGTCAGTACCGCTTTCTTTTTTTACGGCACACGATGCAGATGTTTCGGAAAACTTTGCATCCAAAACTTCAAGGCAAAGGGCAGATCCTTCCGGCAGATGGACAAAAACATAAGGAACAAATTTCTGCTGAACAAGCATCCTTGCCGCAGCAGAAGACGCAGCTGCAGCACAAGTTCCGGTGGTATAACCAAAATCAGGCTTTGACTTATTTTTGGCAAGAAAAAAACTCGTGTAATTATCCGAACAGGAAACACTCTGACTCACGCTCTGCCGCCTCCGCAATACAAAAGGGCATTGCAGATTGCAGCGGCCACATTGCTCCCCCCCTTGCGCCCCCGGTTAACAATAAAAGGCACATTGGTTTTCATAAGCATTTCTTTTGCCGCAACCACATTAACAAAACCAACAGGAACCCCAACAACAAGTTCAGGTCTGAAACCCTGTTCGATTAAAGAGCAAATCTCCACGAGGGCAGTAGGAGCGTTTCCGATTGCAAAGATTATTTTTTCATTAAGTTGGACAGCCTTTTGCATACTTACAGCCGCACGGGTCATTCCAAGTGCCGAAGCTTTTTTTGCCACATCCTCATCTGCCATAAAGCAATATGAATTGCAGCCCAATTTTTTTAGCGCACTTTTATTTATTCCGGCCAAAGCCATATTTGTATCAGTAACAATAGCCGCACCGTTTTTTAGGGCATTGATTCCAATGGAAACAGCATCTTTTGAAAAGCAAAGCGACGAAACATAATCAAAATCCGCGGTTGTGTGAATGACACGCATTACGACAGGCTCAACTTCTTCTGGAATTTTTATCTGCATTTTTTTTAGTTCTTCTTTGATGATGAGAAAACTGTTTTTTTCTATATCAGCCGGAAGAAGGTGCTTAATTGTTTCCATTGGGATGCACTCCAAGAATATTATATATCCTTTCCATATTAAGATGAAGTCTTAGCTGCTCTGCCAAAAAATCAAACTGCAAATCCTTTGTTGCTTTCCACGAGGCATTTTTTGTTTCCGAACACGAAAGGCCTTTTTTTTCTGCCAAAGCCTGCACAACTTTTTGGGCAACACCTTCTTCATCAAAAAAGCCATGGACATAAGTGCCGTAAATATTTCCGCACTGAAAACCAGACTTTCCTGTAAAGCAAAGACATTCAGGCCGAAAAGAACCATCACAAGAAAGCTCCGTCTTACCCATGTGAATCTCGTACCCAGAAATATGCATTCCAGAGAGGCAAGAAAAAAATCCTTGGCAGTTTTCAAGAGTAAACGAAAGATTCTTCCGTATTTTATTTTCTGCAATCACTGTGTTGACAGGCAGAAGTTTTAATCCTTCTACGCAAGAAGAAGTTTTCCCGCAAGCAGGTTCTTCAACTTTGTTGCCTAGCATCTGGAAGCCGCCGCAAATGCCAAGCAGAGGCTTTCCAGTTTTTGCAAAGTCTTTTATTTCTTGGAAAAGCGGAGATTCCTTTAGCCAAAGCAAATCGCCAAGAGTATTTTTTGTTCCGGGAATAATTAAAAGATCGCAAGCTTCTATTTCTTTTGTGGATGAAATATAGTGCAAAAAGACATCGCCCCTTTGTTCAAGATTGGAAAAATCCGTAAAGTTTGAAATGTGAGGAAGACGTATGACACCGATATTCACTTTACCAGATGCACAAGTATTTTTTTTGTCCAAAGAAAGGCTGTCTTCATCATCCAAATTGATTTTTAAATAAGGCACAACTCCGCAAACATCAATTCCAGTTTTATCCTCCAGCATTTTTATTCCCGGTTCAAGAATAGATACATCGCCACGGAATTTATTTATGACAAAACTTTTTATTCTATTCCGCTCTTCCTTTTCCAAAAGCTCGGCTGTACCAACAAACTGGGCAAAGACACCGCCCCTGTCAATATCGCCAACAAGCAGAACTGGGGAGTCTGCAATACAAGCCATTCCCATGTTGACAAAATCATTTTCCCTAAGATTAATTTCTGCGGGACTTCCAGCTCCTTCTATAACAACAACATCGTAAAGAGACGAAAGTTCTTGATAAGATTTTTTTACAGCAGGAATCAAATTCTTTTTAAAGGCATAGTATTCAACCGCATTCATGTCCGCATAAACTTCTCCATTCACAATTACCTGCGAACGAGTGTCGCCGTTGGGCTTTAGCAAAACAGGGTTCATCAGAACAGAAGCTTCAAGACCGCATGCCTCTGCCTGCATTGCTTGGGCACGACCAATTTCCAAACCTTCTTTTGTTACCGCGGAATTCAATGCCATGTTCTGAGATTTAAATGGAGCTACAGAAAATCCGTCCTGCTTAAAAATGCGGCAAAGGCCAGCTGTTAAAAGGCTCTTTCCTGCACCAGACATTGTTCCTTGAATCATTATTGGATATGCCACAGTTTTGCCTCCGAGTATTCAAGCAGTTTTCTAACAGGCGCATTCACATCTCCAAAACTTATTCCGGCATTTATAACATGCTCACACGAATCTATGCAACGCCTGGCTTCTTGCAAAAGAGAATCATCAATTTTAGAAAAGGGCTTACAGGAAAACACTTTTGATGCCATCATGCTTGCGTACGGAAAGTCAATGTCGTTTTCAAAAAGAATTCCTGCGGCAAAGGGAATGTTTTTTTTTGCAAGCCTGCGGTAAAAAGAAATGCCTCTTCCGCTGTCCGAAAAAACAAAAACTTTGGGAGCGCCAAGAGGGGCTTTTAATTCTGATATTCCCAAATATGAATCGAACTTGTTTTCGTTAAGCGAATAAAGTTTTTTTAGTTCGTCATTGGAATAGAGTTCCTCCGGTGTTTTTATGGAACAAGAATTATTTGCAACGCACAAAATCTTGTCAGAAATTTTCAGCGCAAGGTCAATCTCGTGCACGCTCATAATTATGGAAGTTCCACTGGCAGAGATTTTTCGCAAAACATTTAGCAAATGCAACTTGTGGTTTATGTCCAAAAAAGAAAATGGTTCATCAAGCAAAAGCAGATCGGGCTGCTGGCAAATTGCACGGGCAATCATAACCCTCTGCCGCTGACCGTCGCTTGCCTGGCAAAATTTTACCGAAGTGATTTTTTCTAGTTCAAGTAGTTTTATACATTCATCCACAATTTTTTCATCAGATGAAGAAAGAGTTCCCAAAAATCCGGTGTAGGGATAGCGGGCAGAAGCAACAACTTCCCTGCACGTCATAAAATCCGGAACAGCTGAATGCGTAAGAAGAACAGAAACCGTCTTTGCAAATTCCTTGGAGCTCAACTTGGACAAAGGCTTTTTTTCAATAAAAATATTTCCACCTAGAAGAGGTATCTGCCTGCCTATGGTTTTTAAAAGCGTGGACTTGCCTTCACCATTCGGCCCTATTACAGAAATTATTTCTCCTCTGTGCAATTCAAAGGAAACATCTTTTAAGACAATTTTCTTTGCATAACCTGCGGCAATATTTTCCAGATTCAAAAAATCATTTTCCATGCTGGCCTCCGTGCCGTTTGAGCAGCATAAAAATTACAACAGGAGCCCCAAAGAAAGATGTTGCAACGCTAACATTCAGTTCAACAGGTGCAAAGAGCATTCTGGAAATTAAATCTGCAAAAAGGCAAAAGACTGCACCGCCAGCAAAACACAATGGAATCAAAAGCTTAGGATCATCAGACGCGAAGATTCTTTTTACAACAAAAGGAACCGCAACACCGACAAAGGAAACAGGACCTGCAAAAGCGGTTACAACTGCTGACAAAACGCTGGAAATAAGGATGAGCACAGGCCTGAATATTTTTACGTTTACGCCAAGACTCTTTGCGTATGCTTCACCCAGACGGTAAGCTCCGATTGGCTTTGACAAGACAAGGGAAAGAAAAAAACAAATGCTTACCAAAGGCAGGCAAACAAAAACATTTTCCAGAGTAACGCCGGAAAAGCTTCCCTGAGTCCATCCATGAAGATTTGCAATATCGGCATCATCTGCAAAGGCAACAATCAAATCGGTAATTGATGAACAGACATAGCCTATCATAATTCCAGCAACAAGTAAAAAAGCAAGGTCTCTGATTTTTCCTGCAAGGCAAATAACAAAAGCGGTAACGGCAAGAGAACCAAGCAAAGAAGCAAGAATAAGCCCCCAGGAAGAAAATGTTACACCGTTTTTTAGGCAGATGATTGTAAGAAAGGCCACGCACATTTTTGAACCGGAAGAAATGCCAAGAACAAAAGGTCCTGCTATTGGATTTTGAAAATATGTTTGTAGCAAAAAGCCGGAAAGAGCCAAGGAGCCGCCAAGAAACAAAGCAAGCAACATTCTTGGGAGCCTGATTTTTAATATGATTTCCCTTTCCCCATTTTGTAAGGCCGCTCCAAAAAGAGCATTCAAAATTTTCGCAGGGGAATAGAATTCTGAACCTATGCAGAGTGAAAGAAGAACAAAGAGGACAAGCAAAAAAAGAATAAGTGAAGCAAAAAAACTTTTCCTTAGCAAAGAAAAATTCATGTTTCTCATTTTAGCCTCTCAAAGAAAGTTATTTCTTCTTCACCGCTAGCAGAAAATATTTTGTTGACATCCAAAATAATTTTTGGAATCTGGGCAGTATCCTGATAAATTGTTTTTTTTGCGCACCAGACATTCGCTTTTTTTACTGCATCAAATTCCGCAAGCAGGGGATTTTTTTCTTTTAGCATGGAAAGACTGGCACAAGATGAATCAATATTGCCATCGTAGAACAAAAACTCAGAAGACTTGCAAGCCTTATAAAATTCTTCCATTGAAACGGAAAAAGTTGGACGCGATTTTAGTTCAGAATCTTTTTTTATCTTTGGACAAAGATATTCCGCACCGGCATAACGGAGCATGTTGGAAATGTAGTTTTCCGACCCCCTGACAATTGCCATGCCCCTGTTGTTTATATAAAAATAAGAAGCTGTTATTTTTTTTGAAGGAGCATCATTTTTTAAAAGTTCAACCTGGGAATCAAAAAAAGAAAGAGCCTTTTCCTGGCAACCGGAAATTTCCCCGTAAACTTTTATCCATTCAAGGCGGCCAAGGGGATTGTCTTCGTAACTTGAATAGTCAGTAAAAACACTAATGCCAAGCTGCTCAAGTTTTTCCTTGACTTTTGGAACATGAAGAATCATTGTGGATTCTATTGCAAGCTTGCATCCCGATTTTAAAAGCAGTTCATAATCGGGCATTCTGTATTTTCCGGCATACACAAGCTTTCCGCTTTTCATAGCATTGGACGCTTTTGAAATGTACCAGTCATTTTCCTTTATGGAACTAAAGCCCAGCTTTTCTTCCGCACCAAGAGCATCCCAAAGTGAATATGCAGAAGACGAGGCTAAATAAATATTTTCTATTCCCCTTGGAATAACTGCATTCACTTTTGCAGATTCTTTTAATTCGTCACTATATTTTTCTTTTGGGACTACAAGATATTTTTCTTTTCCAGAGATGTCTATGAGTGAAATTCCGTCTTGGTATTCATAAATGCAAAATTGGGAAGCATAGGAAGTCTGGATTTTTTTTCCGCTAAGAATTTTTCCCTTGAATTCAAATTCAGAAAAATCCTTGTACTGAATTTGCCCTTGACTGATTTTTTTTGAGCAGGAAGCAAAAATAAATGCTGTAAAAAAGAGAAATGCCTTAAAGAAAAATATTCTTACAATTATTTTCTTTTCTTTAAGCATAGGCGCATTATAAAAAAGATGGCAAGTGCGGCTGTTAGCAAAGCGGTTGCAAGAATAATTAGAGCAGCCAAGCTGAATCCTTTACGCTGGGCAGTCTCCAGGGAAAATTCAAGCTGGTACAAAATTTCGTGGGGTGCTGACATTGCCGTAGTGTCCGCAAAAACGGACATAGCTTTGTCAAAGACAAGAACCGGAAGTTCAAATACTGAATTCTGTTCGTTTGCAAGCGGAAGGATTTTTTTCCCATTCAGAATCATGTAGTCGTAGTTGGAGCTGCTCCATTCAATGCGGGCAAGGGGAATCCCGTCTTTTACGCGCATTGAGGCAGGACTTTTTACAGAAGCCTTTCCGCTTCCGCCTGCCAACTTTACGCTGATGGTATAAGAGCCGTCTTTTAGGCCGCACTTTTGCATGACATAGGGCGTAACAAAAAGATTTTCCGCAGGAATTTTTTCTGAATAAAAGACTACGCGGCGTTCATACCACTTTTGCTTTTTCTTGCTGAATGCGGAACAGACAAGCTCCGTGTTAAGGGACTGGACAGGAAGGGTAAAGACATACTTTCCGTCTTTGCCGACAGCGGCCGTAGTTCCTTCGAGCGAAGTTAAGCCTTCTGAATCTGCGGCAGAAAGCATAGTGACGTTTGAATAGCCCCTGCCGCTTAAAGTAATATCCGCCGTCATTGCATTATCTTTTACATAAAGCACAGTTTTTTCTATTTTGAACATTGAAGATGAAGAAGCAGTTTCTATTTCGTAGCTTCCCTCTTCTATATCCTTTGCAAGAAGAGGCAGGAGTCCCCGCGTATCCAATTTCTTGTTGAGCGGATTTTCCTGATTTTCCTGTTCAACTTCTGCGAATGCGAAAAAAACTGAACTTAAAAGCAATAATGCTAATGCAAGACGACGAAACTTCATTGGTGTAAATTCCTTACTTTGCCAAAGTTGCCATTGCGTCTTTTACGTGCTGAACGTAAATCTGCTGGACGTCCCAGTTCTGGCCAAGACCTTCGAGCACTGGTGTTACTTCATAATTTTCTGCGAGGAACTGTGACTTCCATGAGTCATCCTCGTCACCGGCCATATCGTTGTTTGCATGGTCACCTGCAACAACCATGAATGGAACGAGAACAACGTGTGTGTAGGCAGGGTTGGATTTTACAGCAGCAATCAAATCTTCTACGGAAGGAGTTGCTTCTACTGTTCCAACATAGTAGTTTTTGAATCCGCCATTTGTAAGGACTGTCTGCATCTTTGCGTAGTCGCTGTTGGAATCGGCTTCTGTTCCGTGCCCCATGAAGCAGATTGCAGTTTTTCCGTCATCAAAAGAAGCTGTCTTTTTTGTAATTGCGGCAGAAACTTTTTGGTAGTCACCATCGCTTGTAAGAAGGGGGGATGAAACAACGAGTGAATCAAATTTTCCCTTGTACTGCTGGGCGAGTTTGTTCAAGTCGGTGAATTCAAATCCGCTCATAAGATGGGTCGGCTGGATTACAAGAGTCTTGATTCCTTCTTTTACGGCCTTGTCCAAAGCCTGCTGAACTGAATCCACCACAATACCGTCGCGGTCTTTGAGTATGCCGATGATTGTGTCTGCTGTAAAGGCGCGGGCAACTTTCCAATCCGGGAAAGCTTCACGGATGGCACTTTCTATTCCGCCGATTGTGATTGAGCGGCTGTTGTTATAGCTTGTTCCAAAGCTTACGACAAGAATTTCTTTGTCATTACCGGAAGATGCTTTTTTTGCGCATCCCAAAAATCCTGCTGAGCAGATGACTGTGCTGGCGATGATTGCTGTAGCGATTTTTTTGAAAGTCATTTTCATGATTTTACTCCTAAAACTTTTGTGAGAAATTGCGGCATAAAAGATTGAGGGGAAAGTTCAGGACGTTTTTTGGACATAGGAATTTATGCTACACCATAGCCCTGGCACCTTCCTTGGTCTCGAAGAAGTTTTGTGCCTTGAAGCGGGCAGGTGTCTGGCTCAAGGGAAAATCCTTTTACAGTAGCGGCACTGCCGGAGGTTTTAACTCCGTTCCCTGTTAGGCATAAGTTTAAAACCAACTTTGATCTGGCCGATTTTAATTCCTTATGCACCCGATTCCAAAATTACTTTAGCGAAAATGCACCCTATTGTCAACATTGGAGCTTAGAAGCGTATAAGGCAAGTGCAAATCTTAATGAAAACTATCAAATGCAGATATTAACACGAAAGCACTTCCATTCCCGGCTGAAAACGCGTCAAAAAAGCAAGGGTTGTTTACAACCCCAAGCGCAGATACAAGGTATCTGACTCCCTTCGGTCGCTCCGCGCAAATGCTTTTTTGCCACGTTTTCAGCCTCCATTCCAGTGCTTTCTAACATATTCTTGCATTACAATTGTTGAAAAAGTGCACTTGCCTTCTACACATACCGGGGATTAGAAGATTGGTTTGTTACATTTTTTGGCTAAAGCGGATTAATGGTGGGGGAGGATTTTCCGAAATTTTAGGTGATAGATAAGGAGATTTTTAGTGCACAAAGCAAATATTACAAAAGCTATTGCCAGGTTTATTGTCTTTGCGGTTATTTTTTTTGCGGGAATTTTGCTTCATGCGGCGACGGTTTACAAGAGCGGGGTTACGGCTTCTTATTATGCGGACAAATTTCATGGAAGGAAAACTTCCAGCGGGGAAGTATTCAACATGTACGGCTACACGGCGGCCCACAAGACACTTCCCTTTGGAACAATGCTCCGCGTTACTAACCTTGCAAACGGAAACTATGTTACGGTAAAGGTGAACGACAGGGGGCCTTTTGTTAAGGGAAGGGAGCTTGACGTTTCAAAGGCGGCGGCTGTAAAACTAGACATGATAAAGACAGGGACCGCAAAAGTAAGAATAGAAATTCTTGGAAAGGGTGAGGGCGGAAATGCAGGAACTTCCGGCAGTTCTGGCAGCACAGCAAACAAGCCCAAGGCTACTTCTACGGCAAATTCACAGGTTAAGCTTGAAAAGGGTGCCCTTTACGACATTCAGCTTGGGGCTTTTTCCAAGAAGGAGAATGCGGTGAATCTTGCGCAAAAGCTTTTACGCGCGGGATTTAAAAACGTAAGTTACCAAAAGACGCAGACTGCAACCAGGGTTTCTGTAACAAAAGTTCCGGCTGAAAAGGTAAGGCAGATGCAGGAAGAACTGAGGGCAAAGGGATTTACCCAGCAGGTTGTAAGAAAAAGGAAGAGTTAAGGATTGCCGGGTCATGGTTCGGCGGTGCTCACCAACCGTGGTTCGACCATGCTCACCAACCGCCCGGCAACGACAAATTGCAATCTTAGCAGATTGTAATTCTAGCAGATTACGACAGAATTGTCTGTGTGGGAGAAGGGGGCTGGAATGTATTTGTCTGCAGCCCAGTCATTTTCCCAGTGCTTGCCATCGAGCAAATAGCGGAACTGATATTCTTTTCCTGCGTCGAGTGCAAGAGTTACAGAGAAAGAGCCGTCCTTCTTTTTGGTAAGCGGAGTCTCCGTGCTGCTCCAGCTGTTAAAATCTCCGGCAATAGTTACATCACTAGCTCCGTGTGCAGCTTCCTGTGTTACAGTAAACGTAACCTTGCAAGTTTTCTTGTCTTTTGAATAAGTTTTCTTTAAGGCCATGTTTTTGCTCCTCTTTATATTCAGTCACTGACAGAGAACCATCAGCTATATTTTGAACTTACAAATTCATTATAACAGATAAATTTTATTTCGTCATTAAAAATTTAAAAAAATCAACCTTTTTACAAAAAAAAATCAACTTTTTTTCTTGATTTAATACAATTTTCAACATTATCAACAATAAATCCAAGGGAATGCCCTTGAACCCCGAATTTTGAGGGGGAAAACCAGCTCAAAGTCCGAACTGTGCCCGCGCAGGTGCAAAGCACTGCTTTTTCCCCCTCCAAACCACCTTCGACGATACGCACTTGCTACCGTCTCATCCCTGGGCACGGCTTAGGCATGTTGCGATACGTTGAGCAACATGACCCCTAAGAACCCCTATTTTTTTTACACTTTTTTCGCCCCAAGGGGTGTTTTTTCCCGGAGCAGCCTACGCGGGATTGGAGGGGCGCGGAACGCGTTGCGAAGCAATGGAGGCGAGAGCCGGAACCCCGGAAAGCCCGTGGCGCAGAGGCATGCCAGTCGGAATTTAGCCAAGGAATGGATGGTAGAGCATGCAGGAGTTCGTCCTAAAAAGCACCGTCCGAAGAAGAATTTTTTGCATTCATTATGAGCATTTGCAGGCGGTTTTCTATGTTTGCAAAGGATACGTCCGGGTCGTAGTCCAAGGGAAGAATTTGCACGTCCGGGTAGAGTTCCTTGAGCCTCTTGGTAATTCCGCGGCCTACAACGTGGTTTGGAAGGCAGCCAAAGGGCTGGAGAATGATGAAATTCTTGCAACCGCGGCTTGCATGGTGGAGGATTTCTCCAGGTATGAGGACTCCCTCTCCAGCATCGAAAGTATGGTAGATGAGGGGATCGCTGCCCTTTACCAGTTCCGTGAGCTTTGTAGGCGGTTCAAAAAGCGGGTGGCGGCAGGCAATTTCGTTTGCCCACACGTGGGTAAAGTTAAAGGCTTCGTTTATTGTGCGCGCCATTGCCTTTTTTGCCAGCGGGCGGTGCAGGCGGTTTTCGCGGATTTGGGTGTCCTGGGCAAAGTAGGTCTTTTGCATTACGTCGGACATTTTTGCTTCTATTATCTCAAAGCCGTTTTCTTCCAGGTAAAGCTCAATGTCGTGGTTTGCGCCGGGGTGGAAATTCAAGAGGTATTCGCCAACGATAAGGACCGTGGGCTTTAGGTGCGAGCGGTCGTATTTTACGCCCTTCATCACTTCTATTGCCTTTGCAAAAGCCCTTCTTTCTGCAATAAAGCCTTCCTTGATTCCTTCTACCAGAAGATCCATGCTTTTTTCAAAGGCGGCATCTGCACTTCCCTTTTCAAGTTCGTAGGGGCGCATCTTGCGAAGCAGTTCTTCCAGTGCATCTATCATTGGGAAAGCGATTGCAAGTTTTAGTGAAGTTGCAAGGTTCATCTTAAAGCCGGGGTGCAGGTTGTGGTAGTCGCGGTCGTTGTTTGTGACTATGGGGACATAAGAATAGCCTGCGTCGTCCAGAGCCTTTCTTAGCAGGGCACCGTAGTGGGTAAGGCGGCAGTCGCCAATGTCTTTTCCTGTAGCAATTGCAACGCTGTGCGGGTCGTACAAACCGCTTTCCAGTGCAGCCAAGGCTTCTCCAATTACAATCTGTGCGGGGAAGCAGATGTCGTTGTGAACGTATTTTTTGCCAAGCCTGATTGCGTCTTCGCGGCCAACATCCAGGGGCAGGGCCTTTAGCTTTTGGGTTGCAAGGGATGCAGCCATGATTCTTGCAAAAGCGTGGGATGTGTTTGGCACAAGGACGATTTTTTCATGGACATCTTTTTTGTTGAACTTGACCTTGTAGGGGTCTGGCAGGTCGCGGGCATTTAGTTTTGCTCCGGAGGAATACTTCATGGAGAGAGTTTCCACAAAGGAGCGGACGCGGATTCTTAATGGCCCCTGAACATCGCTTTCGTCCATCTTTAAAACAAGCGGTGACTTGCCGGAGATTTCCTTCATCATCCTTATTATTTCGTCGCTAAGGTAGGCATCGTGTCCGCAGCCAAAGCTTACAAACTGAACGTATTCAAGGTGCGGATGTTCTGCCGCAATTATGGATGTTGCCAAAAGCCTTGCGTGGTAGTTGTTCACCACATCCAGACGGCTATGGCTTAAGTCTACCTGGGCAATTCCCGGAACAGAGTCAACTGTGAGCACGGGGATTCCTGAGTCTGCAAAAAGTTCTGGAAGGCCGTGGTTTACTAGCGGGTCATTCTGGTAGGGGCGGGATGCAAGAACAATTGCGTACTTGCCGGAAGCCTGAACGTCATCAATAACCTGCTGGGCGGCACTTTCCAAATCCGAGTGGAATTCCTTCATTGCAGAGTCGGCGGCTTTGATTGCAGCGTCAACTTCTTTCTTGGGAATTCCGAACTGCTTTTGCATGTAGGATTCAAGCTGGCTTTCTTTGTCTTTGTCCGTGTACCAGAAGAAAAGCGGTGTGTCGTAGGGTATGCCGAAGCGCTTTTCCGGATTGTCTGAATTTCTTATTACCCAGGAATAGCCCTTTACGATTGCACACATGTACTCGCTTGTTTCTTCCGTGTTCTGGGACTTAAAGGTGGAAATTACAGGCATAAAAATGCGGTCAACTTTTTTTGCGGCAAGATTGCGCAAGTGTCCGTGAACAAGTTTTGCGGGGAAGCAGACCGTGTCAGAAACAACGGATGAAAGCCCGTCTTCAAACATTTTTCTGGTACTAAGGTCCGACATCTTTACGTCAAAGCCCAAAGACCTAAAGAATGTGTTCCAGAAAGGCATTAGTTCCCAAAAAGAAAGAACCCTTGGAAGGCCTATGGTAATGCCCCTGTCCTTAACACCCTGCACAATTTCGTATTCCTTGAACAAAAGCTCCTGGCGGTACTTAAAGAGGTTTGCCGCTTTTCTTAGGTTGCCCTCCCTTATCTTTTCGCGGACCAAAGGATCTCCCGGCATTCCCAGTATTTCTCCGCGTTCGCAGCGGTTGTTGGTAATCCAAGATGCGCCGTTTGAAAATTTTACGATTGTGCGCTTGCAGTGGTTTTGGCAGAAGGGGCAGACAACATTTGACTGCTGGCTGTAGGTAAATGAATCAAGGTTTTCAAGCCCAATAAAAGAACGCTCTGTTTTTCCCGCCTGCATTTTTTCTTTTGTAAGCAGGGCAACTCCGATTGCGCCCATAATTCCAGGGTAGGGAGCGCGGACCACAGTGCGGCCTATATACTGTTCCATGGCACGCAAAACTGCATCGTTTTGGAAAGTTCCTCCCTGAACAACAATCTTTTTTCCCAGGGAATCAAGGTTCCTCATGCGGATTACTTTTGTAAAGACATTTTCTATGATAGAACGGCAAAGCCCAGCCATGATGTCCTGACCAGATTTTCCGTTGCGCTGTTCAGTTACAATGCTGCTGGTCATAAAAACGGTGCAGCGGCTTCCGAGCACGGCAGGATTCTGTGAGCTGAATGCAGCCTCCGCTATGTCCTTTACTTCTATGCCAAGAGAGTCAGCAAAATTCTGTAGGAATGAACCGCAACCAGATGAACACGCCTCGTTTACGATGATGTTTGTTATTACGCCGCCAGAAAGCCAGATGGCCTTCATGTCCTGACCGCCAATGTCCAAAAGAAAGTCTACGTCTCCAACATAATGGCTTGCGGCCTTAGCATGGGCAACAGTTTCCACGGTATGGTATTCGGTGTTAAAAGCCTTGCTGAACAAAAGCTCTCCGTAACCGGTAGTTCCCACGCCAAGAATTTCAAGCTTTACCCCCTCGGCCTTGTAGCGGTCACGCATCTTGATAAGCGCATCCTTTGCAATAACAAGCGGGTCTCCTTCGTTGCCTGAATAAAAATAGTCAAGGATTTGATTGTCTTCGTCCAGCAGCACGAATTTTGTTGTCGTAGAGCCGGAGTCAATTCCAAGATAGACACGGATTGTTTCTCCGCGGGCAAACTTGTAAACCTTGGGGCGCTTCCTCTTGTGGCGGTCAAAAAATTCCTGCTTTTCTTCTTCTGAATAAAAATAAAGCCGACCGGAAGAAGAAACCTCTTCTTTTTTTGTGCAGTCTTCCTCCAGAAATTCTATGATTTGGGGAATTGTACACTCCATCACAAAATCGGGGAAAAGCTCATTAAGCGAAAGTGCCGCCCCCTTTGCAATCATAACCTCCGGGTGGGCAGGATTAAGAATGTCCTTTGCTTCCAGATTCAAGCGCTCTGCAAAAACCTTTATAAGCACAGGATTGAATGTTAAAGGGCCGCCCTCAAAAACAACGGGACTTTTTATGTCCAAGCCCTGGGCAAGACCGCCAATCGTCTGCTTTGCAATTGCATGGAAAGAACTTAGCGCAAGGTCTGCCTTGGAAATGCCCTGGTTCAAAAGGGGCTGAATGTCCGTCTTTGCATAGACACCGCAGCGGCCGGAAATATCGTAAACGCACGACCCCTTTTCCGCAAGCGAATTTATTTCTTGAACCGAAACCTTTAATATAGAAGCAACTTCATCAATAAAAGCACCCGTTCCACCGGCGCAGCTTCCGTTCATGCGCATGTC
>DJYC01000043.1 GCA_002448445.1 Treponema sp. UBA6988 | reverse complement strand
GTTGAGCATGCACGTTTGACAAAATCCATTTATTAAGTCATTATATAGAATAAAGGAGGAAAGTGATGAAAAAAACGGCAGTCTTTATCTTGGCCGCAATGATGATTTTTCACATTTCCGCAAGCGAAGGAATTTCTGCGGAAAAAAATGACGCTTTCCCCCAGTCAGACAGCAGGATTTCCCAGGCAGGCTACAATTCCATAAAAAACATAATCCCGGCATACCACTTTAATCCGTCCTTCGTAAAAGAAATAAATGCCTATCTGGAAGACGAAAATATACAGATCCTACCCACCGACAACCCCTTTGTAAAAGTGGACATAATCAGCGCCCAGGCAGAAACTGTCCCATTCTACGAGGTAAAGGGCGGCGAACTGGTAATAAAATCCGCAAAAAGAAAGATAGAAAACGGAACCGTCACCGTAAAAGTCTACATTCCCAGAAGCCACCGTCCCCAGAGCATTTCCATAGAGACAAAGCATGGAAACATTGAACTCCACAGGCAGAAGGCAAAAAAAATCGACTTGGAAAGCGACAGGGGCAACATAACGGTCAACGAAATCGAATCAAAAAAATTCTATGTATATACCAAGCGGGGCGACGTAAAAATACTCGACTTGGCAAGCGACTATGCCAGCCTGGAAGCCGACCGCCACGACTTCACCATAGATAAAATAAAGACTTCTGAACTTTCCATAGAGACAAGCAGCGGCAACGTAAAGGCCTACAGAATCCAGACAGAAAAAATTTCCGTAGACAGCACAAGCGGTGACATAACGCTCCAGTTTGCATCCCCCATCTCAAAAAACTCATCGGTATACACAAAGAAGGGCGACGTAAAAATCTTCATGCCGCGCAATTCCTGGTGCAGATACATCACAAGTTCCAAATACGGAAAATTCGACAACGACTTTGGAAGCTCCGATTCAAGCGTAAAATTTTCCGTTGAGACAAAAAATGGAACTGTTTCCATAATAAAAAAATAATTTAAATAAGCAAGAAGGAAAAAATGGAAGAATACAAGTCATGGCACGAAGAAGACGGAATCACATTCCACAACCAGATGAACATATTTTTTAGCCAGTGCGACAAATTCAAAAGGCTAAGCCTGCACGAGCTCCTTAGAATCACATCCGACACCGCCGTAGAAGAATACAGACAGCGCGGACTTTCCAGGGACGTCCTAACCCAAAACGGATACGCAATACTCGTTTCCCGCGTTTCCTTTAAAATCAACAGGATGCCTAAAGAAAACGAGCACATAACAATCACCACTTGGGAAGAAAAACCAGAAGCGCTTCAATTCGTAAGGGCATACCGCATAAAAGACAAAGACGGCAACCCAATCGTAGAAGGCTTGTCATCATGGCTACTTGTAAACCCAGAAACAAGGAGAATCCTTCCGCTAAAGAATTTTACCATGCGCACAGCCCCAACAGAACAAAAGCAAAATGAATGTGCCAAACCCTCAAAAATTTCCATACCAGAAAACATGGAGCTTCTTGCAGAACGGAAAATTCTCTTCTCAGACATGGACGGCAACGGCCATACGAACAACTCGCGCTACGGAGCCTTTGCAATGGATGCCCTAAGCGAGGAATTCCAGGCTAAAAACCTTACTGCCTTCCGCTTAAACTACTCAAAGGAAGCAATGCCCGGCGAAACCCTAAAAATTTACGGCTCATTCAGCAAAGAGACCAATACTTACACCGTAGTCGGAAAGACAGACAGCGCAACATCATTTGAAGCCATGCTCACTTTTTAGCAGAAGGCTTCACCCTGCCACAATCAGGCACAGGAGTCTCCCCCGCAAAAGCTCTGTTGAACAAAAACCGCCCTGTTGCTAGAATAATAGGTATGAAACACATATTTTTTGCAGCAGCCGCATTCCTTTGCATCGCACTGACGGCCTGCATTGTTGCCGGCTGCAAGACAACAAAGCCAGCTCCGCACAAACCCACAAAGATTCAGGAGCCAGAAAAGAATTCAAGCCTTGACCTCTGGCAGCACCGCGCAGAACTAAGGAAATACATAAGCAAGCAGGAAGGCAAGACCTTCACCTACAGGGACGGCAAGGTAGAAAATATAACCCTGGGTGACTGGAACAGCGCATACAGCTTTCATTCGCTAAAAATCGGTGACGACTATTCAGTTATAGAAAAGAAGCTCAAGCCGGACTTCGAACTGGCATATAAACTACAGTCCTTCACCAAAGGCTTCGTCTACATGGAAAAAAACAACGGGAAGCACTACCTGGAAATCAACCTAGATGAAAGGAACCGCGTCTACCTGATTAACTACCAGTACGACCATGTTTATTCATTCGACTAGGAGGCGGGATTTTTATGGAAACAAGCTACGGCCTTGCAGTCATGGCCCTCATGTTCATACTCATTCTTATCGCATTCAAGTGGCGCAGAAAAATAATACAGGACACAATCAAGGAATTTTCAGAAAAGCCCTATTCCTATACCCTGGTCATTCACGGCCAAGACGAAAATGCCATTGCAGACAAAATAATCGTAAACGCAGGCCCTTCCCTTTCTGCATTCACCAAAGAAGACTTTAATCCGGAAAGTTTTACCGTTACGGTAAGGGATGGAGACAAAAGCGAAAACAGAAAAGCAAGCAAGGCCTACCCCTGCGACATAGACGGAAACGCAACAGAAGTCAATGCAACAGAAGTCAAGCCAGAAGAAGAAGAGCAGCCAGTAACCCACTTTGCGCTGGAGCTTGAATCAAAGGCAGGAAGCAGCATAGAGCACCCCTTTGTAAAAAGTGGCCAGGAAACTTCCAAGACGGATTCAGCAGAGACACAATGCAAAAACAAGGAAAACTACGAGTATTCTATCAGCCACAAAAAGCTTCCCCAGCCCGTCACCCTTTGCAACGACTGGTGGTGGCAATCTTAACAGAGCCTTAAAAGCGCAAGCCAAATTCCTATAAACTCACAAAAAAATAATTCCGATACTTACAGAGGTGGGAATCCCGGGGAGAATGATACGGGAGGAATTATGGCTGATATTTTGCAGGAATTGCTAAAGCGGAGAAGCTGCCGCAAATACAAGTCCTCACTTATCAAGGATGAAGAGCTTGAAAAAATAATCACGGCAGGTGAATATGCCGCGAGCGGAAAAAACTTGCAGTCTGCAATAATAATTGCGGTTACAAACAAAGCCGTACGCGACAAAATCTCTGCCATGAATGCGGCGGTTCTAGGACAAGGACCGGAAGTTGATCCGTTTTACGGAGCGCCAGAAATACTTATCGTGCTTGCAGATAAAAATGTACCAACCCACATTTACGACGGTGCACTTGTTATGGGCAACATGATGGCAGAAGCTTCCAGCCTGGGAATCGGTTCATGCTGGATCCACAGGGCACGTGAGGAATTCCAGACGGAAGAAGGCAAGGCTATGCTAAAGGCATGGGGCATTTCAGGAGACTACGAGGGAATCGGCCATTTGGCAATAGGTTACCCGGTGGTTACGGTTCAAAAGGCCCTGCCCAAGCCTCCGCCACGCAAAAAAAACTATGTCTATTTTATAAAATAGGCATTTTGTGCTAGAATAAGACCGCAGTGTTTTTCGCTGCGGTTTTATTTTTTTATGGAGTTTATGATGAAAATCAAAAATGCAAAGTTAAAAATTTTTGCCATTATTGCAGCCCTTGTAGCAGAAACAGCACTTGTTTCCTGCAATAAAGCGCAGAATTTTAGCGAGCACAAGCTCAGCAACGGACTTACGGTTTTTACAGCAGAAAACCATGCGGTTCCACTTGTCTACATAGAAATAGCGGTAAAAGCAGGCGGCGTCACCCAAACAAAGGAAAACGCAGGCCTCTTCCACCTTTACGAGCACATGATGTTCAAGGGAAATTCCCTCTACCCGGATGCAGCTTCCGTACAGCGCGCACTCAGCGACATGGGCTGCACAAACTGGAACGGAACCACAGGCCTTAACTGCGTAAACTATTTTATCACAGTTCCTTCTGACCAGCTGGAAACAGGACTTGCATTCTGGAACGCGGCAATCAGAAGCCCCCTCATGAAAGAAGATGAACTGGAAAAAGAAAAGAAAGTAGTCCTTTCAGAAATTCAAGGCGGACTTGCCGAACCAGGAACAATATTCAGCAACTACCTTATCTCAAACCTCTTCCCCAATGAACCCTACCGCCTTTCCCCTAGCGGCTCTACAGACGTTGTAAAAGACGCAAGCGTTTTGCAGCTGCGCGCCCTGCAGAACAAATACTACATTCCCAAGAACGCAGCCCTCTTTGTTGGCGGAGACATAGACGAAAAGGAAGCCCTAAATCTAATAGAAAAAATCTGGGGCTCTTGGAGCAACAACGGAAACGAAGCACCGGCAGCAGGAAAGCAGCAGAGCATGACCCCATTTGCAAACACAAAATTTGCCGTCATGCCAAGTGACAGGGTTTCCCCCAAAATTGCAGAAATAGAAATAAACTTCCGCGGAGCAGACGCAGACTTTGACAGGGAAGATTCCTACGCACTTGACTACATGCTCAACCTGCTGGACGACCCCGACGGAATATTCAAAAAGACGGTTGCAGAAAACCAGGAGCTTTGCATACCGGACGTTCAGTACATTTCATCCGGCTACGGAACATCCCGCGCAGACAGCCTCATCTCATTCTCGGCAACAGTCCTTGAGCCGGAAAAGGAACTCCCAAAGCGCGCAAAGATTTTCATGGACCAGATTCTGGAAAAAGCAATTCCTGCATTTTTGAATGATGAAGAACTTTTTACGAACGTTACAAAACTAAAAGTAGAAAAATCTCTGGAAAACAACGACATCTGGGCAGCCCAAACCGCAACCGGCCTTTTGCAGCAGATACGCTTCTGGTGGACGGTTACGGACTCTGACTACTACAAAAGCTACAACAAAAAAGTTGGCAACACAAAAAAACAGGACGTGGAATCAGTAATCCAAAAATACATCATCGGAAAAAATCCTATCGTAACAATTCTTGTTAACCCGGAAATATACGAAAAGGCAAAGGATGAATTTGCGGCGGCAGGTTTTGAAACTGTGACTGCCCAAAACGCCTTCTGGTGGAACAATCCAAAATATGCCCCTGATGCAGCCCTAATTGCAAAAGAAGAAAAAGATGCAGAAGAAAACTTCAAGCAAGACACGCAAATCTACAAGCCAACAAGCGACGGAAATGCGGACTACAGCATACAGGATGAACTTGAGGTAAAGCAATTTACCCTCAAGAACGGCATCCCTGTCTACTTTAAGAAGCAGGATTCTTCCCAAATCAATTCGGTTACAATTGCAGTACGCGGTGGAATTGCCCGCCTTACACCAGAAACATCCGGTTTGGAAGATTCACTCTTTACCATGATGGCTTCTTCTTCAAAAAAATACGACTACGCTGCCCACAACACATTGGAATTTGAAACGGACTCATCAATTCATTCATCAAGCACAAGACTTGGCAGCATGATAACCCTTACCGCTATAGACGAGCATCTCTTTGAAGCGCTCCCCTATCTGACTGACGGTTTCCTCCACCCTTCATACGAGGACTTGGTCTACAAGAACCTAACCACTTCGCTAAGGCAGAAGATTCAGTCCATGCTAAATTCCCCGGAATCAATTCTAGGCTACGAAGCAAGCAAAGTCTTCTACAAGGGCCACCCCTACGAAACAAAGGTAGGCGTAAGACCAGAGTCTTTTGAAAACATCACGGTAGCCAACATGAAAAAGCTGCACAAAGAAATCATGGCACCGGAAAACATTTTTGTCGTAGCAGTAGGAAACGCAAATTCAGGCAAGCTGGTCTCCGAGCTGAACAAAACCCTCGGCCAGCTAAAAGCAACAGGCGGCAAGGTATACAAGATTCCGCAAATAGCGCCTGTCACAATAAAAGGCGAACCTGTAATCCTAACCCACCCAAGCGCAGCTGGCACAGGCTACGTCTCCCGCTTCTTTGCAACGCCTTCAATCACAAGCCCAGACTATCCGGCGGCACTGCTTGCTGCTTCCATGTATTCAACGGTAATGTTCAATGTTGTGCGCGAACACCACGGTGTCTGCTACACACCCGGAAGCTACTGCGGAAGCGGTTTTGCCCCAATCGGCGAAGAATACCTCTTTAAGCTTTCAAATCCAGAAAGCTTTGTATCCGCAATGGAAGAAGCAAGAAACTACATGCTAAAAGGCCAGCTCATTGAATCCCTTGATGACGACGGAAACTACATCTTTAGCAAAATAAGCGACAGGCTGCAGAGCTACAAGAACAAGTACATAAATTCAACATACGGCTCTTCCGCAACCACAGGAAACATAGCTTCCACAATTGTCACCAACTTGCTCACCTACGACGACATCTTCCACGACCGCAAGACAGACGCAGAAGTTATGGCCGTCAGCGAAGAAGACGTAATGAAGGCCTTTAAAAAATACTGGGTTGACGAACCAAGCCAGTGGTGGCTTATGGTTGGCCCGGACATGAAGGACAGAATTAAATTCTAGCGGATTGAAATTCTATCGCGTCAAAACTCTTACAGACTTTTCCTCTTGCAAATATTCAAACAAACCTTTCCTTAAGCGGGAAATGTTTGGGCAGGAGGATTTACTGTAATCAATGAATGCGTCAAACTCGCACTGCAAAAGATACATTTCCCTAAGGCAGCCGGAATAATGGCGGGCAAGGGTGTATTCAGCGCACTGTGTATTCAGGAAAACAGAACATATCTTTTTTAATACGGCACGCGGAAGCTTTGTCCAAGTCATAAAGGCAGGCTCCGGTTGAATGCCGTATTTTTCTAAAACAGCAAAACCTTCCCTAACGGAATCAATCATGCAGGAAATAAGGTCTGGCTTTGCGGCAAGCTCGTAATTGTCACCGTTGCAGCAAAACAAAGCATTAGCGGCAGAAGAAGAAATAACGGCATGGGTCTTTAGCCAGGCATCTGCATTGCGGGCAAAAGCCGCATCAAAACCGCAGCCACGCAAAAGCTCCAAAAGCATTTTTACGCGCTCCGTCTTTTTGTCGGAAAACTCCCCGGCAACGGTAGGTCGGAACATTTTCTGGGCGTAATTTCCCATAAGATAATTAATGCCCTCGTCAGTTTCGTAACCGCCGGCGGAAATAGAGCAGAACATCATGCGGTCAATGCCAAGCAGCTTTTCCACATCGTAAAAGCCCATGGCGGTATTTATCATAAAAACAATGTTTGTATTTTGAACAGAAACCAAATCAGAAAGCAGGGAATCAACCCGAAGCCTTTCAACCGCAACCACAACAAAATCGTATTGGTCCAAGTCGCCAGCATCATCAACAACTTCCACATAAGCCGTCTCCGTCCAACCAGAGTTTGCATTAATCAGCGTAATACCGCAGTCGCTTATCCACTTGGCTTTTTTCCCACTCTCGCAAATTGTTACGGCTATGCCCTGCTCGGAAAGCTTACAGGCAAGTATCTGGCTTTCTACATTTGTGCCGTAGATTAAAAATTTCAGCGCAGTCTTATTTTCACCGCTCATCATTCACCGCCACTTTTTTTATGCCCTTATTCTAGCAAATAATATTTTCTTCCTCAATATACACAGAACTCGCCTTTTACTATATATTTTTATGCAAAGCAATCGGAAAGCACCCTTCGGGTACACCGCATGCACTTGCTACGGTGTATGTGTGAAGCGGAAGTCAAAGCCGGCTGAAAACCCGCATTGGAGCGGAACGAGCGCAGCGAGTTTAATTTCCTATTCCGCGACACCGCGGATTTATCAGACGGATTTGACTGGGAGCGGAACACAAAACTGCTTTCCATGTTCTATATAAAAAGTATATAGATTTTTATCCTACTTCCCGCTATAATCTCTTTCCATGAAGAACAGCCTCAAAGAATTCAGCTTTAAAAAAATGATATTCCAGACACAGTTTGCAAAGAAATTCTGCTGCATGTTTTTTGGAATTCTTTTTATGGGATTTTTCCTATCCTTCCTGATTAAGATAAACTGGGGAACAGACCCGGCCTCTTTCCACAACAAAACCATTTCACTGGCACTTGGGTGGACCTTTGGCAATTGGCAGCTTCTTTACAACACAGTCTGCTTTGTAATAGTTCTACTTATTAACTGCAAGCTAATAGGCCTTGGTACATTTTTTAACTGGGTGCTTATCGGTTATACCGCAGACTTTTTCTGCTGGCTTTGGGACAGAACAATTCCTGCCGCAATCTTTTCCACAAACGAATACCTTGCGATAAAGCTTACAATTTTTGTGCTTGCCCTTTTGCTCTTCGTAATAAGCGCAGCCTTCTACATGAACGCCCAGCTTGGACTTTCCCCTTATGATGCCCTTGCAAGAATTTTCTCTGAAGCTACGGAAAAGCACATGCCCCACTTTGCATCAAGAATCATTTACGACATGACAATCGTTGCAATTGGAGCAACGGTCGGCATTATATTTGGAGTTCCAATAAAAACAGCCCTGCCAGGCTCAATTGCAGTTGGACTTTTACTTGGCCCCGCAATTCAGCTGGTAGGAACTTTTGTAAACAAGCATATTTTAAAAATAGAGTCTTAAATCCTAAAAAGCAGGTCTTCATAGCTAGGATAAGGCTTGCAAGACTCTGCCAAGAGTGGCTCTATCTCGTCGGCAACGGCACGCGCTTTTGCCATAGCAGGAATAACTTCATCCGCGTAGGCTCTGGCCTGTGCCATAAAATCCTCGTTCTGCTTTGCCCTGGCATGGCAGCTGCTCAAGTCCGCTTCCTTTTCCGCAAGCTCGTTCACAAGCGCATCCAGTTTTTCCAAAAGCTTTTCCTGAGCAAAAGCCCTTGCCCCTGGAACCAGAGCCTTAAGGTTTATGGCCGCACTGCTAACTTCGTTGATATACCTGAATGCGCAAGGCAAAATGTCCTTGTTTATCATCTCAAGCATAGTCTCAACTTCTATGTTCAAAACCTTGCAGTATTTTTCAAGCTTTATGTCGTAGTGGCTCTTCATCTCAACTTCGGTGTAAACGCCAAGGTCGGTAAAGAGCTTAATGTTCTTTTTGTCAAGATAATGTGCCACCGCATCGGGAAGGGTGCGCAGGTTCAAGAGCCCGCGCTTTTCCGCTTCTTTTACCCAGCTTGCATCGTAGCCGTTGCCGTTAAATAGGATTCTCCAGTGGGCAGTAATTTCCCTCTTGATAAGGGCCTGCAATGCACTGTTAAAGTCGGACGCTTTTTCCAATTCATCTGCAAACTGGCCAAGGGTAAAGGCAACAATGCTGTCCAAAGTAGTGTTTGGACCTGCAATGCTAAGGCTTGAACCCACTGAGCGGAATTCAAATTTGTTTCCAGTAAAAGCAAAGGGGCTTGTCCTGTTGCGGTCAGTTGAATCCTTTGGAATCTGCGGAAGAACGTCAACGCCAATTGTCATCTTAAGTTTTGCCTTGTTGTCGTAAGGCTTGCTGTCTTTAATGGACTCAAGAACCGCATAAAGTTCATCGCCAAGATAGACGCTAATTATTGCAGGCGGTGCCTCGTGCGCTCCAAGGCGGTGGTCGTTACCGGCAGATGCAACGCTAATGCGGAGCAAATCCTGGTTTTCGTCCACAGCCTTAATGATTGCCGTAAGAAACAAAAGGAACTGAGCATTCTTTTCCGGAGTTGCGCCCGGTTCAAGAAGATTTTCACCCTCATTCGTGCTCATTGACCAGTTGTTGTGCTTTCCGCTACCGTTCACACCTTCAAAAGGCTTCTCGTGCAAAAGGCATACAAGTCCGTGGCGGCGGGCAACCTTCTTCATCACTTCCATGGTAAGCTGGTTCTGGTCAGTAGAAAGATTTGTCGTAGTAAAAATTGGAGCCATCTCGTGCTGGGCAGGAGCAGCCTCGTTGTGTTCAGTCTTGCTAAGAATTCCGTACTTCCACAGGGTATCATTCAGGTCTTCCATGTACTTTACAATGATTGGCTTTAGCGCCGCAAAATACTGGTCGTCCATCTCCTGACCCTTTGGCGGCTTTGAACCAAAGAGAGTGCGCCCGGTCATGCGAAGATCCTTGCGCTGCTCATAAAGCTTTTCGTTCACAAGAAAATATTCCTGCTCTGCGCCAACCGTCGTTACAATATGATTTACAGTCTTGTTGCCAAAAAGGCGAAGAATGCGGAGGGTCTGCTTGTTCAAAGCTTCCATTGAACGCAGCAAAGGCGTCTTTTTGTCCAGGGCCTCTCCCGTGTAAGAGCAGAATGCCGTTGGAATGCAAAGCGTATGTTCCTTAATAAAGGGATAGGCAGTAGGATCCCAAACCGTGTAACCGCGGGCTTCAAAAGTTGCGCGGCGGCCACCAGACGGAAAAGAAGAAGCGTCCGGCTCTCCCTTAACAAGCTCCTTTCCGCTAAAAGTCATTATTACGGTTCCGTCATCCTGCGGCGTAATAAAAGAGTCATGCTTTTCCGCAGTTATACCGGTAAGCGGCTGAAACCAGTGGGTAAAGTGGGTTGCCCCTTTTTCTATGGCCCATTCCTTCATTGCGTGGGCAACCTGGTTTGCAACGTCAAGCTGGAGCGGCTCCCCGTTGTCCAGCGTCTTCTTTAGCGCCTTAAAAGTTTCCTTAGAAAGACGCGCTTGCATTGCCTTCTGGTTGAATACCATGCTTCCAAAAAGTTCTGGAACGTTAGTTGCCATATTTTCCCCCGTACAATTTTACTAACAAAAAAAGCGATATGAATAACAACTCGCTGGCACTCTCTGCACCCGGCAAGAATTATTAGTCACATCGCCTCTCATATAATTATCTATACACTATAGTTTTTTACGCTTTTTGTCAAGGCAATAAAATCCAATCCTCAAGCCCCAAAGTCTTTTCCATTCTCTTCTGGCGGTTCCCTGCCATTCGGCAGGTCGGGCTTTCCGGGGTTCCGGGGGGCCCTACCCCCTCCATTGCTATCGCAACGGCTTCGCCGCCCCTCCAATTCCTAACCGGTCTCCAACAGAAAAGCACTTCCGTAAAAGAAGCAAACTCTTTCCCTAACCGTCATGCTAAACTTCTTTCGGCATCCGTAGATGTTACAGCCTTAAAGCAAAAGAAAAAGACAATGTTTTTTTGTTGACACCGTTACGCCAATGGCGTATTATATAAATATGGAATTCATAGAAACACCGATTTTCACAAAAGCAATAACGGAACTTCTTTCTGATGATGAGTATTCTGCTTTTCAGAAATACCTCATTGAAAATCCAGAAAGCGGTGATGTTATAAAAGGTGGCTCTGGAATCCGTAAAATCAGATGGAGTCTTGCCAACCGTGGAAAAAGCGGAAGCATGAGGGTTATTTACTATTATAAGATTGTAAACAATCAGATTTTCTTGATTTATGTATACACCAAAAAGAAAAAATCTGATTTGTCTGAACAGGAAAAGAAATTATTCGGCGAAATAGCCAAGGAATTTGCAAAATGAAAGAAAAAGAATTCGACTTCAATGAACTTATGGAAAGCATGAAGCAGGCCACAGCAATCTCAAAAGGTGAAATGAAACCCTCAAGAGTTTTCGTTTTTTCACCAATCAATGTAAAAGAAGTTAGAGAAAAAGCAAACAAAAATCAAGAAGAATTCGCCAATATGATTGGTGTAAAAGTCGGAACCCTCCGAAATTGGGAACAGGGTAGACGAAAGCCGGACGGAGCGGCACTAACCCTTCTAAAAATCGTTGCTGCAGATCCTAAATATGTGGAGCAAGTTCTGCATGGTTAAAATTCCGCCCCTACAATCCCTAACCGGTCTCCAACAGAAAAGCACTTCCGTAAAAAAAGCAAACTCTTTCCCTAACCGTCATGCCGAATTTGTTTCGGCATCCGTACAAGAAAAATTATAATTTACCAATTGCTATAAAACCCAGGAAAAAAGACATACACCAGAAAAGCAATCAACCAGAATATTTCAAATATTATCACAGTCCACTTAACAAAAGAATCCCGTAAAGAAGCTTTCATTCGCAGCAAGAAAAACAAAATCCAGCCACCTCCAATTGCTGCCGCGCCAACAAACCAAATAAGAATGTAACCGAACACCAGTCCAATTATTTCCATACCAATATCCCTATAGCAAAAACTACCCAGACACTCTACTTTCCCCTTCCCTTAATCACAAATAGTTATACCTGGAAGACGGTTATAGTGAATGAACAGATAGCCCAAAACATAGCATAAAGAAATTACAATTATACTAATTATCAGGCCTTTCTTTGAAAACATTTTTCCCGTGCGAATTATTTGCATGCCTAAACCCAACAGCATAGCCAATATTAAACCAATAACAAACATAAGGTATAAAACAATCCCCCTCAATCAGAAGTGCCTTGCGATTTTTTTCAATCCGCTCTCATGGGGAACTGCCGGAAGCGTAGTGAAAATCATTAAATAATTATAAACAGAAAATTACCGCAATGCAAAAGACAATTTTTTATCCAATGCACCTGCTACCTTCTGCAGGAACTGGAAAGACGGATTGTAGTTTCCGCTCTCCAGTCTGGCAATGTTGGACTGCTTCGTGCCGATTTTTTCGGCAAGCTGTTTCTGTGTCATTTTCTTCTCAGTCCTTGCACTTATAATCTGCCTTATAAGTTCATATTCCGGCTCAAGCGCGTCATATTCGGCCTTGAACTCAGGGTCTTTGAGAAGCTCTGCTTCAAGTCTGTCTAAATCGTCCATAAGTCACCCCCTGGATTTATAATCTTTCATTCGTGCCAAGGCAGTCTCAAGCTCCTTTTTGGGAGTCTTATCTGTTTTCTTCTGTATCGCATGAAGCAAGACCGCCTTTTCAGCCTTAGTTTCCTCATCTTTTACGACAACGAAATAAAAAGTCCTGAAAATATTATTCGGCTGCCTGGTTCTTAGTTCCATCAAGCCTGCATATTTTTCACCCTTAATGGAATCAACATAGGGATAATACAAGGCAGCCCCATCTCCTTCAGAAGCCTGATGTCCTTAACGACCTTTGCCGACTGCTTTTCTTGAAGTGAATAGATGAATTCCTCCACAGGAATCCGGCCGCTTTCAGTCTTATAAAACTCAATCTCATATCCCATGAATTAAATATATCATATATGATATGACCGGTCAATAAAAAAAATATCGAGAAAGCTATAATTTTATAAACACTAATGCAGAAGAAGAAAATTCTCACTGAGAATTTTAAAAAAGTCAGTAAGTTTTTGTGCAAAATCCAGTGGGAATTTTCAGTTTTGAAATTGAATATTGCTACGCGGATTTTTTCAAAGAACAAGGTTCTCAGCCTCTTTCATTGGGAAAAGGCAGAGTGTTATGTACAAGCTTCTCTGTAAATAGAAGAAAGATATTTGTTTGTAAACAGTAGTTAAACCTTACTTTATTTTTGTCTTTCCCAATAACCAAATTTTTCATTTTCCCACGGCTCTTTATAAAAAAAGAAACCAAACAAACGATTGAAAATATTTAGTTTTGTATAATAGCCTTTGTTAAGTTCTGGGCAAAGGACAAAGTAATCATTTTTACAAGTTATACATATTTCATAACCTAATTTAAAAGCTCCATTTCTAGAAGAAAACGATTTATTTTTGATATATTTTTTTATTTCTTCCAACAAATCAACTTTTGTTCTAAATATGTGATTCTGATTCTTTTCAGCAAATAACAATGACTGTTCAGATTTTAAGCCTCCATCGTCCTCGCATACATCCAAAAATGAATCTCCATCTTGCCAAGTTTGCAAATGAAATACATATTTCGATTTCTCTTTAAAACTAAGATTCAAAACATTTATAAAATTCTCATTGTCGAAAAATGTAATGTTTTTCATTTTTTTGGAAAGTACCTCCAATTTGGATTAAACGGATTTAATCGAATTTCTTTTCCATAAATATAAAGATGCCAAGGTTTTTCAACTGGTCAAGGATAATGTTACGCCACATTTACGTTGTATAGCTTTTGGAACTGATTCTATTCCTCTTTCTATTCGTATATCACCTTTGGGGCTTTTAAATAAAGATTTTGAACCAGAAACCAAACCTTTTCCAACTGAAATGGCAGCTGCACCGACTTGGATAATTTCTATTGCTGTAAGAACTTTTTGAAAGTCTCCGTCCTTTAAGCCATAACCGGTTGTCTGCATAAAAGGCATTTCGTAAAGGAAAGACACTTAATCTCTAGCAGTCATGCCGAACTTGTTTCGGCATCCGTAGATGTTAAGCCCCAAAGCAGGGGCATTAATCATAAATGCCCTTCCTTTACGGCTCAAAAGCCCATGAACTTTTAAGCCGCCTCTCTCCTGTCAAAGAACTTGCCTCTTTCCTCCGCTCTCATGGGGAACAGACGGAAGAGGAGTATAAAAATCTTTCTATATAATAGAAGAAAGATGTGCTTTTGTAAACTGCAGTGTGAAGTGCAAAAATTCTCACTGAGAATTTAAAAAAACTCACTGAGAATTTTAAAAAAGCCAGTGAGTTTTTCCATAAAAATTACTGGCTTTTTTTCGTTTGCAAATAAAGTAGCGGCAGGGATTGGAAGGGCGGCGTAGCCGTTCTCGCTTTGCGAGAATGGAGGCGAAAGCCGGAACCCTGGAAAGCCTCTAAAAAATGACCTCCTTGGCATTTTTTCTTACAAGTTTTTGCCAACAAATGACGCACCCTCCATGGAGCTGCTTGTTTGCAGACAAGAAAAAATGCCAAGACTTTCTTTGTCCAATCGTTTGTAGGACAAAAAAATTGCCGCCCAGAAAAAATCCAGACGGCAAAATCAGAATATCTTTTTTACCCGAACCTTATGGGCGAACGATTACGTCTGCCAAGTGGGGGCGCTTTTCCATATCCTTTTTAAGGCCTTCTTCGCGCGCTTTGTTTACGTAAGAGGGATCCTGGAAGGAATAGGTAAAGTTTGTGTGAACGTCGTAAGTTCCCTTCATAAGGGCGTAGGCGTCTTCCGTCATAACAAGCTCTTCGTCTGTTGGAATTACAAAAATCTTTGTTGCGCTGTCGTCTGCACTGATGCATGTTTCCGCATTGCCGGTAAAGCTCCATTCGTTTTTCTGAGCGTCAATTTTGATTCCGTAGTCTTCAAGACCGGAGCATGCCTTAAAGCGGGTAATTGGTCCGCGCTCGCCAACGCCTGCCGTCCAAACGATTGCATCCACGTGGCCAAGTTCTGCGGCAAATGCACCAATGTATTTCTTTATGCGCAAGGCTTCCATTTCTATTGAAAGCTGGCAAAGCTTGTCTCCCTTTGCTGCGTCAATTTCTATGTCGCGGCGGTCTGAATATTTTGTGGTAATGCCAAGGCAGCCGCACTTCTTGTTAAGCGCAGTGTCCATCTCGTCTGCACTCATGCCTGTTTTGCGCATGATGTAGAATGGAAGTGCCGGGTCAAGGTCGCCGCTTCTTGTTCCCATAACAAGGCCTTCGAGCGGGGTAATACCCATTGTTGTGTCGTAGCATTTGCCGTTCTTTACTGCGCACATGGAAGAACCGTTTCCAATGTGGCAGATGATGAGGTTTGTGTCCTCAGGCTTTTTGTGAAGCAGAACAGCTGCACGCTTTGCGGTATACAGGAAAGATGTTCCGTGGAAGCCGTAGCGGCGGGCTGCATACTTTGTGTACCATTCGCGGGGAATTGCATACATGAATGTTTCTTCGGGCATGGTCTGGTGCCAGGCTGTGTCCATGATTGCTGCATGCGGAACGTTTGGCATAACCTTCTGGGCTGCTTCAATACCCATGATGTTTGCAGGCATGTGGAGCGGGCCAAGGTCTATTACTTCGCGGAAGCCGTCAAGAACTTCCGGTGTAATAAGGACAGACTTTGTGAACTTTTCTCCGCCGTGCAAAACGCGGTGTCCTACGGCTCCAATTTCGTCCATTGACTTTATAACGCCAACTTCCGGATCCGTAATTTCCTTGATGATTAATTCAATTGCTTCCTTGTGTGTTGGGCAGGGGCTTGTTATTTCCGTTTTCTTTCCCTTTGCCTTGTGGGTGATGCAGGAGCCTTCAATTCCAATGCGCTCCACTACGCCGTTTGCCATAACCTCTTTCTTGTCCCAGTCGTAAACCTGATACTTTGCGGAAGAAGAACCGCAGTTCAATGTTAAGATAACCATTGCCATAAAAAACCTTCTAGTAAAAAATTTCTTTCACATTATATACCATTCGGATTTTTTTTTAAAGTACACGCAAGAGGTTTGCGTCACCATGAACGCATCCCGTCACCCTGAACACAACACGTCACCCTGAATGAAGAACTGTCACCCTGAACTCGATTCAGGGTCTGTGTACTTTCTTGGACGGTACTTTTTTCCGCTCTACCATTTTGCTCTTTGGCTAACTCGACATACATGCCTTTGCGTCACCGCCCTTGCGGGGTTCCGGGGGGCCCTACCCCCTCCATTGCTGCCGGCTCCGGCCCTTCGACATAGCTCAGGGACCTGCGCCGTCAGCAACGCTATCGCGCCCCTCCACGGCGGCGTAGGTCGCCATGGAAAATCCTTCCGTGGATTTCCCATGGATTGCAGAATCGCTACGCAATTCTGCATGCGCTAAGCCGCCCTCCATGGCTCTTTACTTATTGGCAAGAACAAAAATACGAACTTGGCTGGTGGGACGTAGGAAAAAAGCAAGGAGGGACCCTTTAGGGAGGATTCCTTGATTTTTTCCGTTACTGGGACCCGCCAGACAAGTTCGTATTTTTGTATTGCACAACACTGGCACTTGTTTTCCATACTAGGCAAAGTATATAATAGAAGCAACTTTCAGGAGCAAACATGACAAATTTTATCTATGACATTCCCACAAAAAATTATTTCGGTCCAAATCAAATCGAACACTTGAGCGAAGAAATTTCCCGCTATGGAAAAAGAGTCCTGCTTGTCTACGGCGGAGGCTCAATAAAAAAGACAGGCCTTTACGATGCCCTTGCAAAAGAGGTAAAAAAAGCCGGTGCAAGCCTATTTGAACTTGGCGGTGTGGAACCCAATCCCCGCATAGAAAGTGTCCGCAAAGGAGCGGCTCTCTGCAAAGAAAACAAAATAGAAGTAATCGTAGCGGCAGGAGGAGGCTCTGCAATGGATGCCGCAAAGCTCATATCCGCAGCAGCACTTGTAGACTTTGACCCCTGGCTCTTTATGGCAAAGAAAGAAAAGATTCAAGAAACGCTTCCTGTAATCACAGTGCTAACAATTTCCGCAACCGGCTCCGAGATGAATCCAACCTGTGTAATCAGCAACCCGGAAACGGATGAAAAAACAGGCCTTACGGACAAGCACCTCTTTCCAAAGGCGGCCTTCTGCAACCCACTTCTTACATACTCGGTTAACACTTACCAAACCGCATGCGGCAGCGCAGACATTCTTTCCCACATAATGGAAGTCTACTTTAACACAAACCAGGAACTCTACATGCTTGACCGCAGCATGGAAGCCATGATGAAAACCGTCATCAAGTACGCCCCCATTGCCCTTGCAAAGCCGGACGACTACGAAGCCCGCGCAAACCTTATGTGGACTTCTTCCTGGGCAATAAACGGCTACATAAGCGGCTGCAACAAGTCCCCCTGGAGCTGCCACCCAATAGAACACCAGCTTTCCGCCGTCTACGACATAACCCACGGACTTGGACTTGCCATAGTAACACCCCGCTGGATGGAATTTGTCCTTGACGAAAGCACCGCACAAAAATTCTGCGACTATGGAACTAATGTCTGGGGGCTTCCACAGGGCAAAGACAAAATGGAAAGCGCAAAAGCAGCCATAGAAAAAACAAAGGAATTCTTCTACAAGACGCTTGGCCTAAAATCATCGCTTTCCGAACTTGGCATTACCAACGAACACTTTGCAGAAATGGCAAAAAAAGCCTGCGGTTCAAGTGGAACAATCAAGGGCTGGAAAAATCTTACCCCAAGCGACGTGGAAGCAATTTACAGGGCATCGCTTTAGAGTTTGCAAAACAGGCACGGCAGGGATTGGAGGGGGCACGAAGTGCGTGCGCAGCACCGGCCGAGAGGGCAAGCCCCGGAAAGCCCGTAAAAAACGGCCTCCTTGCCATTTTTTACTACGGGTTTTCTGCAAAAACCCGCGCATTCTTACGCTAAGACCTGACGAGCCGTCCATGGCGCTGCTTGTTACCCATGGAAAAAATGGCAAGATGTTCTTTTATGGAACGTTTTGTTGAACAAGGCAAGCGCCGCAAAAAAAACAAAAAAGCCCGGTCAGAATCCAAGACAATGCGCCTTGACCCGACCGGGCTTTTTATTCCATATTTATCTTGGAATTACAAACGCTTATTTCTTTGCAGCCTGCTTCTTAAAGGTTTTAACGCCTTCAACAACAAGGATAACTGCAAGAATTGCCATTGCTGCGGCAAAAGCAAGCTGGAACCAGTCGCCCCAGACAGACTTTCCAGAACCAACAATGCCAACCTTTTCAATTATCTTCTTTACAAGGAATGTAAGTGTTGCGGCAAGCATGAAGATTGTAGGAATAAAGAACATCTTGTTGTTCTTTCCGACTTCGCCAAGCCATGCTGCAACTGCCATAAGGGCAATACCTGCAAGGAGCTGGTTTGCTGCGCCAAAGAGGCCCCAAATCTGAGAAAGTGAAAGGCCACCGAGGATACAACCAACAATAACCATAAGGCTTGTACCAAAGAGCGGGTGAGCCAAAAGCTTGCGTACACCCTTTGCATCCTTCCAAGTCTTTTCGCTGTCCTTAAGGAACAATTCGCTGAACATAAAGCGGCTAAGGCGTGTACCTGTATCCAAAGAAGTAAGTGCGAATACAGAAACTGCAAGTGTAAGAAGTGCGTTGAGTGTGTTGTAAACGCCTGTGCCTTCCTTTCCGAACATGATTGCAATACCAGCACCGAATGCGGCAGAAGGTGAACCGTAGCCCTTGTCCATCCACTTGTTGTAAACCATACCAACGGCAATCAAGGAAATAATGCCAAGTGCAGATTCAATAAGCATTGAACCGTAACCGATAGCCTTTGCATTCCTTTCGTTGTCAAGCTGCTTGGAAGAAGTACCTGTTGCAATCAGGGAGTGGAAGCCTGAACATGCACCGCAAGCAACCGTAATGAACAATGTTGGGAACATGGCACCAAGCTTTGCAGAGTTGAATGCAGGAATTTCAAAACTTGCACTGCCGGTAAATGCAGAAACGATAATACCAACGAATGCAACGAGCATCATTGCATAAAGCAGGAAGCTTGAAAGGTAGTCGCGTGGCTGCAGCATAATCCAAACAGGAATAAGGGAAGCAACCGCAATGTAAACGCCAATCAGAATAATCCATGTTGTGCGGCTCATTGCAAGGCCAAACTTAAGTCCGACTGCAATAGAAACTACAATTCCAACAATGCCGATGATTGTAGCAGGAAGAGTCTTAAGACCACATCTGTTTGTAAGAATTCCGTAGATTACAGCAAGAACGATGAACATTACGGAAATGATTGCAGTAGTCTGGTTGTTGGTAGGATTTGTTACAAAACCAAACGCAACCTTGCCGGCCTCGTTAGCCTTTGTAAAGAATGTTCCGGCAACAACGTTAACAAAAGAAGCGATAACCAGAATCAAAACAAGAAGGGCAAATATGATAAAGAGCTTTTTAGCAGTCTTGCCCATTGAATCCTTAATGATTTCGCCAACAGACTTACCTTCGTGCCTGATAGAAGCAAACAAAGAACCAAAGTCTTGAAGTCCGCCAAAGAAGATTCCGCCGATTACACACCAGAGGAATACAGGAACCCATCCGAACACAGCAGCCTGGATAGGACCGTTGATTGGGCCTGCACCGGCAATAGAAGAAAAGTGGTGTCCCATCAAAACAGCTGGTTTTGCAGGAACATAGTCAACACCGTCCGTCATAGAGTTGGCAGGCGTCTTTTTTGAAGGGTCAATACCCCACTGCTTTGCAAGCCATGAGCCGTAGAAAACGTAGCCAATGAAAAGCAAAACGATTGCAGCAATAATAATCAATAATGCTGTCATTTTCATCTCCTCCTCAAGAGATTTAGAAGCAGCTTCAAAAGTATCATCCTAAGCTTGCCAAAGAATCCCAGCATGACTTTTGAAACAGCCTCTTAAGTTTTTTATAGATTGCAAACAAGCTTCTTTAACGGCTTGCCCAGTCTGTTTGTGACCGTCTTGCCAGTGGAAACTTCGTATGCCAATGCCCTAAAATTGCTCCAGCCATGAAAGCCAAACAAATAAGACTTATAATGCTTAAGCTTTTTTACAAGGCTGAATGAATTTTCTTCTATTGTATTGCAAATAATTATTAGAGTAACGTCGGAATTGCGGTGGTTAGAGTCCGGTTTTACTTTGGAAAGGCCGTCAGACCAAGCCGCCTCCGCCAATTCATTTACTTTTTGCTGATTAAGGTTCTCTTCGCTGGCGATGTAAACAAATTCATTTGAATCAATCTGGGCAATCTGCGCCGCTTTGACTAAAAAATACTGCTCGTTGTGCATATTAAAAGTCGCCTGGGCTGCAAACGGCGGCAAAACACCTTCAGTTTTTACGTCATAGTAGCTGGCAAAAGAGCGCAACAACGAATCCAAAACACCTTTGTTATCCATCGTAGTTTAAGTATATTCAGTATTATTAAAGTCGTCAAGATTGTGCAGCACTTTCCGTAAAAGGTAAGTGCAAATCTAAATGCGAAAGCACTTCCATTCCCGGCTGAAACCGCGTCAAAACAGCCGAGCGCGGATAAACGGAAATCAATTTTCATAAAATGTGGTGACAGGCAACAAAAAAGGGGATTACAGCAAAGTGCAATCCCCCAATCAGCCAGCAATTATCATAAAGAACCTGTCATGCCGAACTTGATTCGGCATCTCTTTACGTTATATTGACTTTAGATTCTGAGTCAAGTTCAGAATGACGTAAAGTTAATGGCATTGGTTGCTTTATTCCTCATTCTTAGGCTTTCTGCTTGCAAGAATGTTTGCATAGATTGCGCCGGAAATATTGTGCCATGTGCTAAAGACTGCACCCGGAATGGATGCCAGCGGGTACTGTGCAAAGTGTGAAACAGCAAGAGATGTTGCAAGACCAGAGTTCTGCATACCAACTTCAATAGAAAGCGTGCGGCTCTTCTTTTCTCCCCTGCGCAAAAGCTTTCCTACCCCGTAGCCGGAAGCATAGCCCAAGAGGTTGTGCAAAATTACCACAAGATAAATAATTGGGCTTGTAGACAAAAGCTTTGCAGACGTTGCAGAAACAACAGACGCCACGATTGCAACAATTGCGATTGTAGAAATAAGCGGCAAAACCTTAACAACCGCCTGGGTAAACTTAGAGAAGAAGCGGTTAATAATCAAGCCCAACACAATCGGAACAAGAACAACCTTTATAATAGAAAGGAACATACCCAAAACATTAACGTCTACACTTGTACGAAGATAAACCCATGTAAGAAAAGGCGTAAGCAAGGGAGCAAAAAGAGTGGAAACAGCCGTCATACCAACGGAAAGCGGAACGTCGCCCTTTGCCATGTAGGTCATTACATTGGAAGAAGTTCCTCCAGGGCAAGTACCAACAAGCATTACGCCAACTGCAAGCTCTGTAGGCAAATTAAAAGCCTTAATCAAAAAGAATGCAATAAGAGGCATAAGGATGAACTGTGCCAAAAAACCAATGATAATATCAAGCGGTCTGCTGAACACAACCTTAAAATCACTCGGCTTAAGGGTAAGACCCATTCCAAACATTACAATTCCCAAAAGCCAGTTAATGGAACTTGTCTTAATCCAGTTGCATGACTGGGGAACAAAAAGCGCCAAGGCCGCAACCGCAATTACAATCAGAGCCATCAGTTTGCTGACGGTCGTAGAAATTTTTTCAAGCAATTTTAACATGAAATTCCTCTTTTTAATTAAAATTGCCGTATTCTAACACCAGGGAGACTTTTTGTAAACATGCCTCTTTTAGAATTTAAAGGCTTCGAGGAATTTTTTTGCCCGGTCTGTCTTCGGGGAAGTAAAAAATTCGCTTGGAGTATTTTCCTCCACGATAATTCCATCGTCAATAAATACAATTCTGTCGGCCACAGCCTTTGCAAATTCCATCTGGTGAGTAACGATAAGCATGGTACGCCCTTCCTTAGCCAAGTCCACCATTACATCAAGAACCTCGCGTACCATCTCAGGGTCAAGGGCTGCGGTAACTTCGTCAAACAAAAGAAGATCGGGATTCATGCAAAGAGCGCGAACAATTGCAACCCTCTGCTTCTGCCCGCCAGAAAGTTGTCGCGGATAGGCATCCTTTTTTTCCAGAAGCCCAACGCGGTCAAGTAGGCTTTCCGCCTGCTTTACTACCTCGTCTCTGCTGCGCTTCTGAGCCTTTATTGGCCCCAGCATAACATTCCTTAAAACCGTCATGTGCGGAAAAAGGTCATAGCTTTGGAAAACCATGCCAACCTTCTGCCGGATTATGTGCATGTCCTTTTTGCGGTTGGAAATCAGCTCTCCGTCCAGATAAATCTCCCCGCCCTGAATGCTTTCAAGTCCGTTTATGCACCTTAGCAGGGTTGATTTTCCGCAACCGGAAGGCCCCAGGATAACGACAACTTCACCCTTTTCCACGTTCAGCGAAACGCCGCGCAAGATTCCGCCAGCCTCGCGGTAGGATTTTTCAAGATTCTTTATTTCCAAAAGCGCCATACACTTCTCCTGTCATTCTCCCGAAGTCTTTTTCTGCCTCTTTTCAATTTTATCCGCCAAAAGTGAAAGCGGCCAGCATACAATAAAATACATAAAGAAAATCATGGCATAGACCGCAATCGAAGCTGAAGGAATCGTAAGTCTGTTAGCCTCAATAATCTGTTCCCCAACCTTTACAACCTCTATAACGCCAACAAAGACTATAAGCGACGTAGTTTTTATCATGCGGGTAATCAAGTTCATGCTAAGGGGAACAAGACGGCGAACCGTCTGGGGAATTATTATATAGAAAAAAATTTGCCGCTCGGTAAGTCCAATTGCCCGACCACTCTCATATTGATGGCGGGGAATGCTCTGCAAGGCACCTCGCACCAAGTCCCCCATCTCTGCCATTCCCCACATCGTAAAAACAAGGACAGAAGCCGCCTCTCCGGAAATTGAAATGCCAAAGGCATGGGTTATTCCGTAATAGGCTATGAAAAGGAGAACCATTTGCGGCATAATCCTCATGAACTCAAGATAAACCCGTGAAAGAAAACGGATGCACCTGTTCTTCCGGGTCATCAGCATTCCAAAGAGAAATCCAAGAAGCAGGGAAAATAAAATTGAAACAAGGGCTATCTTTATCGTAACGCCAAGCCCTGCAAGAAGCCTTGCAAAATTCTTCCCCTTGAACAGGACGGAAAAAGAAAGAGATATGGAATCAAACATTTCCGTACTGGGCATACTTTAGCCTCCGTTCAATGTAATAGGAAAAAATGGAAATCGGCAAAAGGATAACCGCATAGGCAAGGACAAGAAGCAAAAGCGACTCTTCCGTCTTATAGTAAAGTCCAATCAAATCCTTTGCAACAAACATCAAATCTGCAAGGGCAACCGCGCTAAAGACGGAGGTTTCCTTTAGCAGAAAAATAATGTTTGCAACAAGGCCTGGAACAGAAACATTCAGTGCCTGGGGAATGACGACATACTGAACAAGCTGAATGCGGCTAAGTCCCACGCACATACCGCTCTCCAACTGGCTGCGGCCCACCGTTTCAAGTGCGCTGCGGAATGTTTCCGCCATGTATGAACCGCCCAAAAATGTAAGGCCTATGATTCCGCACTGCTCGCCCGAAAGTTTTATCCCAAGCTTGGGCAATGCAAAGTACAAAAAAAACAGCTGGATTAAAAGCGGCGTGTTCCTTGAAAGCTCCGTATAGACACGCACGACAATCCGCAAGACGGGAATCTTCCAGTAGCGTATGACGGCACAAAGGGCACCGGTAAAAAATGAAAGAAGAATACCAATGAAACCGATTTTTATGGTAAGGATTGCCGCCTCTACAAACAAAGGAAAAACTTCTTTTATAAATGCAAAATCCATACAAACTCCAACCGGCAAACCCTTGTTAAAAAAAGCACTTGCAAGAAGACATCTTCCTGCAAGCGCATGCTTAATCGAACTTGATTATACTAGTAAGTGCCAAATAAGGCAAGGTGGCATTCATCAAGCCTTATTACAGCTCGCCGCCTTCCACAACAAGACTGTCTGCATCTGAATCCTTTCCGTAAACGGAACGCAGGGTTGCCTCGTAGTCCGCATGGAAGAACCTCTCCTTTCCCAGTACCTTTATCTCATTGTTGAGCCAGTTAAGCAAATCGGTATTACCCTTCTGAACCGCAGGTGCAATTGCATCCAGACTGCCGATTGAATCTGCGCCCGCACCAACTGCAAATGAAGGATTCTCAATTGCCCAGGCAAGGACTTCTGTATTGTCAGTAGAAAGCGCATCCCCACGTCCGTCAAGCAGGGCATTGTATGCTTCGGAATACTGGTCAAACTTCAAGAGCTTAATCTGGGGATAGTTCTTGGAAAAATATGTTTCTGCAGTCGTTCCCTTTGCAACAATCAGTGTCTTTCCGTTAAGCTGGGCGGGATCCGTAATCAAAGCTTTCTTTGGAGAAACGATTCCCAAGGCAACCTTCATGTAGGGAAGGGCAAAGTCCACCTTCTGTGCACGTTCAGGTGTTACTGTAAAGTTTGCAAGAACAATGTCAACTTTTCCAGTGGCAAGAACTTCCACGCGGGCAGCCGCCTCTACGGGAACGTACTTTACCTTTACGCCCAAATCCTTTGCAATGCGGTTTCCAAAGTAAACATCGTAGCCCTGGTACTCACCGTTCTCATCAACAAAACCAAATGGCTTTTTGTCGCTAAAGACCGCAATTTTTATGGTCTTGCTCTTCTTAATCTGTTCAACAGTCCTTCCAGTCTTTGGCTTTGCCACAGAAAAGATTCCAAGTGCGGAAAGAGCCAAACCCAATGTCAAAATTTTCTTTGCTATATTATTCATAAAATTCTCCTATTATATAAAAAGCTGATAAAATCCCTAACCCGTATGCAAACAATTACACCTTGTCAAAAGCCTGGCTCAAGTCTGCAATGATGTCCTCGTAGTGCTCCGTTCCGATTGAAAGGCGTATCGTTGACTGGCTAATACCCTGGTCTGCAAGCTCCGCATCGTTAAGCTGGCTGTGGGTTGTGCTAGCCGGATGAATTACAAGCGACTTTACGTCCGCAACATTAGCAAGCAAACTAAAAATCTTAAGGTTGTCAATGAACTTCCATGCAGCCTCTTTACCGCCCTTAATCTCGAATGTAAAGATAGAAGCTCCTCCGTTGGGGAAGTACTTCTGGTATAGAGCGTGATCCGGATGGTCTGCAAGAGAAGGATGGTTCACCTTAGAAACCTTTGGATGATTCTTAAGGAATTCAACAACCTTCTTTGTGTTTTCAGCGTGGCGTTCAAGGCGAAGAGACAGAGTTTCTGTTCCCTGCAAAAGAAGGAAGGCATTGAACGGAGAAATTGCCGCACCCTGGTCGCGAAGAAGAATTGCGCGGATGTAGGTTACAAAAGCAGCCGGTCCTACTGCATCTGCAAAAGAAATGCCGTGGTAGCTTGGATTTGGTTCAGCAATAGGTGCATACTTGCCGGATTTCTTCCAGTCAAACTTGCCGGAGTCAACAATTATACCGCCAAGAGTCGTTCCGTGGCCGCCAATAAATTTTGTAGCAGAATGAACAACAATGTCTGCTCCGTGTTCAATCGGACGGATAAGGAATGGAGTTCCAAAAGTGTTGTCTATAACAACCGGAAGACCATGCTTGTGTGCAAGAGCCGCAATGGCATCAATGTCCGGAATGTCGGAATTGGGATTGCCAAGTGTTTCAAGATAAACAGCCTTTGTGTTGGGCTTTATTGCCGCCTCTATTTCCGCAAGATTGTGGGCATCTACAAAAGTGGTCTCCACACCGTAAAGCGGCAAAGTGTGAGCAAGAAGATTGTAGCTTCCGCCGTAAATTGTCTTCTGTGCAACAATGTGCTCTCCCTTCTGAGCAAGAGCCTCAATCGTATAGGTAATTGCCGCTGCACCGCTTGCAACCGCAAGAGCCGCAACGCCGCCCTCAAGAGCCGCAATGCGCTTTTCAAAAACATCCTGTGTGGAATTTGTAAGACGGCCGTAAATGTTACCCGCATCAGCCAAACCAAAACGGTCTGCTGCATGCTTTGAATTGTGGAATACGTAAGAAGTAGTCTGGTAAATAGGAACTGCGCGTGAATCCGTTGTTGGGTCTGCCTGCTCCTGACCAACGTGCAACTGTAATGTTTCGAAATGTAAATTTGCCATAGTTTTGCCTCTCTAATAAATAAAAAATAAAATGGATAATTGGACTTGTTCGGAAACTCTTTTAGCGGCAACAGCACATGAGGCCATTCCTAAAATTTTCGCGGACTAACTTTTCAAAATAAATTTCCATAAACCGTAAACCTCCTGTGTTTCAACTTTATTTCCTAGCAATCAACTAGGATAATGTCATAGTAATATGATTTTCCTATAATGTCAATAGGTTTTATATATTTATTTGATATAGAGAGCTATAGCTTTTACTTATAACTATTTTCTTCTGCGGCGCTTTCTATTGCTAAGGGCTTTCCGGGGTTCCGCTCTCGCTCCATTGCTGGGGTTCGCCCCTTCGACTACGCTCAGGGACCTCACCCACCAGCAACGGCTACGCCGTCCCTCCAATCCCGGCCGTGCTTGCTTGGTGGTAATTGTATTGTTTTTGATAAGATAGTATTTTCTTTAAAAACTCTTCCAGATTCAAAAGCAAGTGCCGCAAAAAAATTCATCCCCCAACAATTGCGCTAATGTTTCCATGCAGGTAAAGCCGTATAAAACCGCAAACCACAAGATGCGCAGGATAGTAAATGTAGAAGAACCACTTCATAAAGCGCATCCTGCCACGCTGACCGTTGTAGTTTTTCATGAAAGGCCAGACAATGATTACCCCCAGCTGAACAAAAGCGTAAACCTTGTCTATGCAGAAAAACCAAACGAGCGCGTAAAGCAAAACCCATTTTTCCATGTGCAGGATTTGCTTGGTAAGGTTTTCGCGGTGAATATAAATTTCCATGATTGCAAGGACTGCTATGCTTGACCAGTCGGCAGGAAAAGCGATTGCCGTAATCACAAAAACAAAAAGCGTCTTTTGCCAGCTCTTTAGAAAGTCCGCATCCAAAATGCAAAGCAGAACAATTCCCCATGCCAGCGCCCAGATAACACTTGTCTGGTTAAAGACCGTTGTCCTAAACGGAACAAATGGAATTCCAAATGCAAAGTTGTATGCAAAGTGAGAAATAAATGCAAAGACAAAAAGCCTAGCAATGTATTTTTTTACGTTGCGTGTATGGACGTAACCTTGTGCACACATAAACCACATTGTTGGAGCCGTTAGCCTTCCAATAATGTGCAGCAAAATAATCCACCAGTCGTAGTTGTAGCCGGGCCAGATGACGCAGGTTAGGTGGTCAATGGTCATCGCAATGATTGCAAAAATCTTAAGCTGGTTTCCCGTAAAGCCTTTAGACGTATCTTTAGATGTTTCTTCCATTATATTTCCCATTTTATGATTCAAAGTCCCGCGTAATATTCTTCATCCACTTGCCCCGCTTGTAGTGAATCACATTAAAAATCATCTTCTCCCATTCATCAACATAGAGAATCAGGTACACCACCAGGGGAGGCAAATGAAGCACGAATGCGCAAAAAAATCCCAGCGGCACAGAAACTGCCCACATTGCAATTGCATCAAGAACAAAGCCCCACTTTGCATCACCACCGGCACGGAAGACACCGCAAATCAAAACGGTGTTAATCGCCGCACCAAAAAGTGAAAGGCAGTTTATGTACAAAAGCGGCGTTAAGTAAAACCTTGCCTGCTCGTTCAAATCTGCAATCCTAAAAATAAGTGGCCGGCACAAGCCCAAAGCCACAGCACCTGCGGCACCGGCAAGAATAGTACTTTTTACAAGACGCGAAGCATTCCGCGAAACAAGCTCCATCTGGTTTGCCCCCATCTGCTTTCCAAGCACAATAGCTCCACCATAAGCCATGCCAAAGCAAAGAACGCTGGCCAAATTGCGCACCACGTTAACAACAGAATTTGCCGCAACCAAATCAGACCCCAAATGCCCCATAATTACAGCATACGTAGCCCAGCCCGCACCCCACACGGCTTCGTTTCCAATCGCAGGAAGCGAATAATGCACAAAATCCCTTAGCAGCACCGCATTTTTCCTAAAAAGCGTTTCGAGCCCAAAATGAATTTCCCTTACACGCGCACACACAAACACGCAAACCAAAAGCTCAATAACGCGCGAAATAGTAGTAGCCAAGGCAACACCGCGCACTCCCAACTTTGGCATACCAAAAAGACCATAAATAAAAACCGCATTCAGACCAATGTTAAGCAAAAGGGCTGCGGTAGTAATCACGGTTACAGTCCTAACCCGCTCAATACTCTTTAGCACCGCCTGGTAAATCTGCGAAAAAGCAAGAATAAAAAATCCCACGCTCACAAACCTAAGGTATTCACTTCCAATAGAAATCAGGGTCAGCTCATCCGTAAAAATCTTCATCAGCAATCCTGGAACAAAAAACGCTAACAAGGCAAAGACAAGCCCTATCGCTGCCGAAATCTTGCATCCAATACCAAAAATCGTCTCTATGGAATGAGTATCCTTCTTGCCCCAATACTGAGCCGCCAGCATCACAACACCAGAAGAAAGTCCAATAAAAAACAAAAACAGAATGAACTGAATGTTCGAAGCAAGATTCACCGCCGCAATTGCATCCTGCCCAACCTTGCCAAGCATTATCACGTCCGCCGAACCAACCGCCGCCGAAATCAAATTCTGCAGCGCAATCGGACCAACAATCGTAAACAGCGACTTAAAAAAATTCCGGGACTCTTCCCTCTGATCCAAAGATTTTTCAAAAACCATTCTCTGAATATAGCAATAATTTTATAGGCAATCAACTGCCGAATGTCCGAGACCCTAATCTCTCATCATCAGTGCAATATGTTCTTGTAATTCAGAACTGAAGTCTGACAAGTCATCCATCGTAATGACTTTTTGGTTTATAAGAGAAACGATATTCCACTTGAGCATGCTGCGTTTCAATTCGCATACAACGCCAACTGATTTTTTCTCGCTGTCAATGATTTTACTTGCCTTCCAAAAACGATCAGATTGCGTTCTGTTTTCATCGCTTAGTATTTTGATTATCTTCTGATTCAGCCTCGCCATGTAATTTTCCTGCCAATCGACAACCTTAACACGGAAGAGCTTCCAGTCTGATTCTTTGCATTCTGCCATTTTCATTTCCTCCAGCTACTCAAACACCCCAGTTTCATATTTTCTACATTATACCACCCTATCTTCTTTTCCGCCATTCATTTATTCTTACTCTTGCACCCGCTCTTGCCAAAAGAAATAAATTCTGAAAGAATTGTAGAAAAATATATTAAGACTTATCAGGAAACAAATTAATATGGAAACAAAAATGCTTATCTTGCGCAAATGGAAAGATGATGATGCAGAAGAATTGTACAAATACGCAAGCAATCCAGATGTCGGGCCAATTGCTGGCTGGCCTCCCCACAAGAGCATAGAAGAAAGCCGTGATGTAATAAAAAATGTTTTTAATGGCAAAGAGGCTTATGCTATATGCCTAAAAGAATATGGTAAGACAATTGGCGCAATTGAACTAAAGCTTAACGGACACACAGACATGACCGAACGTGATGACGAGTGTGAACTTGGCTACTGGATTGGAAAACCTTTCTGGGGCTGCGGTATAATGACAGAGGCCACAAAAGAAATAATCCGCCACGCTTTCGAAGATTGCGGTATGCAAAAAATTTGGGTTGGCTATTACGAAGGCAACGAAAAGTCCAAGCGGGTTCAGGAAAAGTGCGGCTTTAAGTTCCAGTGGAAGTCAGAAAATGTTGATGTCCCACTGATGCATGAAAAGCGCAACGGATATGTAAGCCTTCTTACAAAAGAAGACTGGCTCAATTCTTTATAGAGAAAAGGCAAGGAGAAAAGATGGCGTCTACAAAAGAATATCTTGACTTTGTATTAGAGCAGCTTTCCCTGCTTGATCAAATAAGCTACCGTGCAATGATGGGAGAGTTCATCATATATTACCGCAAAAAAATCATCGGTGGAATTTACGACAACCGCTTTCTTGTAAAGAACATAAAATCTGCCGCAGAAAAAATGCCGGATGCCACGCTGGAAGTCCCCTACGAAGGTGCAAAGAAAATGCTTCTGGTAGAAGACATAGAAAACAAAGATTCCCTCCGTGAACTTTTTAATGCCATGTATGAAGAGGTTGCAAAGTCAAAATGATAAGAGAAGCAAACAAAAATGATCTAAAAGAGCTGCTGGAGCTTTATTTGTACCTGCACGAAGACAGCATTCCAAATCAGGACGAGCACTTGGAAAATACCTGGAAGCAGATTATGGAAGACAAAAACCACCACCTGATTGTAAACGAGATAGACGGCAAGATTGTATCTTCCTGCGTCTGCGTAATCATCCCCAACTTAACAAGGAATGTAAGGCCATACGCTTTTGTGGAAAATGTAGTAACTCATGCAGACTACCGCAAAAAGGGATATGCAAGTGAATGCCTAGACTATGCAAGAACCATAGCAAAAAATGAAAACTGCTACAAAATGATGCTGCTTACCGGTTCAAAAAAAGCAGAGACCCTCCGCTTTTACGAAAATGCCGGCTACAACAGCAGCGACAAAACCGCCTTCATCCAGTGGCTATAACTCCATCTTGCTAACCTTTGCCCGCTTGTCCAGCCAGTCATCCACCAATTCCTTTGGAGCAAGAGGCATAGCTTCGTCTGCCCACTGCCAAGTCCAGTGCTGTATGGAATAAAGCTGGTTGCTTCTAAAACTCAAAATTATTCCGTCTCCATTGGGGCCAGGATTTTTCTTGTCCGGAACAATTATCTGGTTTTCTCCCCAAATTCTGTTTTTTGCATAGCGGACAGCATAACCGTGCAAATGTATTTTATAGTCAAGATAATCAGCTTGGCACATGCAGCCAAAAGAACCCCGCGTCATTTTTCGGAAGTCATAATCTTTTGGAAGCTTAAAGACTTCTTTTGTCATCTGAATGTTTTTCATCTCTCCAAGCGAATAACGTCGGCTTGCTTTTTTTACAATATCCAGGGCATGCAGGTTCCAGTTGCCGTTGTCAAAAATAAGCTGCCAGGGTTGAACCATTCTTTTATAAGGCCTTGGATCCGTAAGAGACTGGTACACAAAAGTAATCACCCTGTTTTGCTTAAGGGCTTCATCTATAATCCTCCACGTTTCCGCAGGAATTGACTTGTTTGGCGCGCCAACAAAAATAATCCTGTCGTTGTCCGGCTTTTTGTTTATCCTAATATTTTCTATGGACAAATCATGGTTTTCTATTGAAAGCGATTCAAAAACTTCCTGCGCTTCTTTGTAGAGAGGATTGCCTTTTACCATGTCCATAAGTGTCTTTATAAGCTTGGCTGCTTTTGCGGCATTTTCATCAGTATAAAAACGCGGCAGCCTGTATTTTGGATCCGTATAAAAATATCCGTTTGTTTCAAAATCAGTATCAATTGGAGCCTGATATTTTTCCTGTAAGTCTTCTATGTCCCTAAAAAAAGATGTGCGGCTGGTTTTGATGTTGTACTTGTCCCAGAGTTCAGAAATAATCTGATTCCATTTTAATTTTCTTCCGGATGCGATTATCTCATCTATCGCCTGATACCTTTTTGCTTTTTCTGTAAAGTCCACAGCCATAAATGCGTCTCCTATTTACCGTATTCTTCCAAAAGATTATAAACTTCATCTTCAGACAAAACACCACGCGCAAGGTTTTTGGGCAAGAGTCCTGCTTCATCCGCCGCAAAATCACGCTTCCATGCGGAACTGCCGTAATAGTCCGACAAACTTTTTAGCATCTCTTCAGATCCGCCCTTAGCCTTTTGCATTATATCCTCGTAGTAAGAAATCCGCTTTATCTGCTCCTGTATGGATTCTTTTGTAGCAGGAAGAATTTTTTCAAAGCGGAACATGTCCACCAGTTCACCATCTTTGTAGTATTCAACAATTTTAAAGCCGCAACGGTTTACATAAAAATGGATGTTGCGCTTTTCAAAATAAGGAGTTACTGTTTCCCAAACCGTAACCTCGGGATGCATTGTCTCAAGTTCGCACCAAGCAGCGTAGCCAAGGCCTTTGCCATGAAAAGCCGGAGAGACAAAAAGCAATTCAAGTTGGCCACAGTCATATTCCGTTTTAGCAACAAGGCCTCCAAGAACTTTGCCGTTTTCTACAATGCGGTAGGCTGAACCTTCATCAATTGCAGAAGCAATTGTATCGCGGGAAATGATTTCTTCATCTTCCTCAAAGTGCATGTCCCTCTGCCCAAATTCTTCCATAGCACCATAATTAAACGCATCCTGATTGTCCCTTATGAACTGTTCCCTGTCTGACAACTCAAGCGGAAAAAGTTTTACATCTAACATAAGATTAATATAGCACTAAAAAAGCATTTCGTCATTAACAGGACAACAGCTATTACAGCAAGTTTACAAGCAAATTCAAATATGATAAAATTCAAACAAGATTTGAATTATACTTTGCAGAATCCGTCAGAGCAGAGAAATAAGAGAAGTGCCATGTTTGAAAGTGAATATGCAAAATCCTGATTCACGCTTGCTTTTCATATTCTATTGGAAATTGAAGTATAAATCTTAATCCCCTTCAGCCAGCCACTTTCTTCTATTCCTCAAGAAGATTCCTTAGCACTTTTGTAATTTTGGATTCTCCTCCCTTGTGGTTCCAACAGAATTGAACGTCGCTGCCAACATACGGCTTTTCCTGCAAGTTACCAGAAAGCTTAGCAGGTATTACAAGTTCCCAGTAACGCACATTATAAATTTCACCCTGAATGGATTCTACGCGGCCAAGATGCTCGTCAAATATCTGCATAAAACCTTCCTGAACTTTTACCTTTCTATAGTCAGGAAATTCTTTGCTAATTTCTTCCAAAAGCTTTTCATCGCCAATTTTTGCAAAGTCCCCGCTCTCTATGAATTTGCCCTTGCAAGACTTAAAGGCATCTGTTAACGGATAGCAAAGATATGCATCGTATGAATTTCCTTCTGCATCCGTAATTCCGTACTTACTGCACAATTCAAATCCAAACTTGGGATAATAGCCCGGTTCACCTGCAAGAATAATCCCCGCAATTCCATTTTTCGTGGCAAGCTTTATACTTTCTACAAGCAGTGTGCCGCCAATGCCGTTACCTTCCATGGTAGGTTCAACAGACAGAGGCCCCAAAAGTGCAACCTCTCTTTTTGCGCTGCCGTCATCAATCCAAGCCTTTGTGTAAAAAACAGCACCAACAATTTTACCGTCAAGTTCGGCAATACGGCTTATCTGGGGAATATAATCTTTTGATTCCCTAATGATTCTAACCATATTGTGTTCAGAACAACCAGGCCCAAACTTATTCCAAAAACTCCTCATGGTCATAAGTTCTGTATTTTTGTAATCTGCCGGCTTTTCTGCCCTGATGATTAAGTTATTCAACATACGCTTTTACTCCTTTATATCCCAACCCATGTACCTGTTTTTCTGATATTCCTTTGTGAACTTTGCAATCCGAATCATCTTGGCTTTACCCCATTCATTTTCCTTATGAAGCTGAAGATACGTAGACCACCGCTCCTCGCTAAGGCTGCCGTCTTCCAGAGCCGCACGAACAGCACAGCCCGGCTCGTTTGTATGGGAACAGTCATTGAATTTGCATTGTCCAAAAAGACCCACAATGTCGGAAAAGGTTTCGTCTATTCCCTCTTCCATATCAAGCACGCCAATTTCGCGCATACCGGGAGTGTCCATAATCCAGACTCCGTTTTTTAGCCTGAACAAATGCCGGTAAGTTGTGGTATGACGCCCCTTTCCGTCCGCATCGCGAATGTGGTTTACATCCATTAAGTCTTCACCGTTCAAAGTGTTTAGCAAAGTGGATTTTCCAACACCCGAAGAACCAACCAAGGCAATTGTTTTATCCTTTTGCATATAAGGCTCAAGTTTTTCTAGGCCATATCCTGTAAGCGAACTGATTGCAACAACATCGGCCTTGTCGCAAACCGCCTTTGTAATTTCCACCTTAAGCTCAACGTCGTCACACAAGTCCGACTTGGAAAGAATTACGACAGGCTTTGCTCCAGTCTGCAATGTAATAGAAACGTAGCGGGCAATTCTGTTTTCACTGTAATCCTGATTCAGAGATGTAACGATGAAGACATAATCAAAATTGGCAGCAATAGTTTCTTCAAGAAGATTCTTTAAAAAAGATTCTGCATGGCCACTCCGGTTTGGACGCTTAAATGCTGTAGCGCGGGGAAGCACTTCGTCAATCAGGGCATCACCATATTCATTTTTAGCGACCTTTACATAGTCACCAACAACAGGTGGTTCCAAACCAAGATTGTAGAATTTTCCCTTTAACTTTCCGAGCAGCTCATCTTCACTATTTACACACTTGTCTTTTCCACATGGCAAAAGTGTAAACACATTTTTCTGTACGCATGATACGCGCGCAGTGATAAGAGTATTTGATTTCATTTGAATTTCCTAAAAGCGAATATAAATATCCAAAAAGATATTCCAACACAGCTCCGCTTTTAGTACAAGAAAGGTGCAATAGACTATATGCGTCTTTTACAATGCATAAAAAGCGGAGGTCGAAACATTAAACAAACAAATCATAATCTTTCTCAACCTCCTGAATAATTAATTTAATGTCACACTATCACAAGTCAAATTTTTGTTCAAGTATGTTTTAAGTATTTTTTACTGCCGCAAAAATTTCAAGACAGCATCGTTGAATTCCGAAGGATTTTTGTTTGCAACAAAATGATTTCCTTTTATGAATTTTAGTTCAGCAGTGCCTATGCTTTCTGCAATGAGCCTCGTATGATTTTCTTTTATCATGTCTTTTGTTCCGGCAATAACAAGAACTGGAGCTTGGATTTTCTTTAGCTCTTCCAGAGAAATATTCGGGTCATTCACCATTAGACCAAGCATCTCGGCATTGGCTTTTGCACCGGGGCTTTTCTTTGCAAACGCATTTGCAATTTTATACCCTATCTCTATTGGGATTTGTGTTGCAGCTTTTATTCCACCAGTGTTAAGATTTCCACCGTTCAAAATGAGCTTGTTAACTCTTGACGGATATTTGATTGCAAAAATCATGGCAATGTTTGCTCCGTCAGAAAAACCAAGAATGTTCGCCTTGTCCAAAGCGTGGCTGTCCATAAACGAAAGCAAATCATCAGCAAACTGTCTGATTGTAAAAGGGGCGCTTCCTCTTTCTGTTTTTCCGTGTCCCCTTGTGTCTAGCGCAAATACATGGTAGGCCGCAGAAAAGGCATCCATCTGGTTAAAAAAATAACTTGAATCCTCTCCGTTTCCATGCAGAAGAATCAGCGGCTCACCTGCCCCTCGTTCAAGATAAAAATGCGATATGTCCATACAATTATGCTAACATCTTTTTGTGGATTAATCTATGAGGTAACTTGCCCAGGGCAATCGTCTGGTTCTCTCCCCAAATTCTGTTTTTTGCATAGCAGACAGCATAACCGTGTAAATGAATTTTATAGTCAAGATAGTCAGCTTGGCATGCGCAGCCAAAAATCCCCGCATCATTTTTCGGAAGTCATAATCTCTTGGAAGATTAAAGACTTCAACCTAGTAGCGCTGGGCGTTTTTTTTCTGGTAGACATCAAAGAGCTCCAGGCATTTTTCTTTGCTTGCTTCCTTGATAACGGACGTCCTGTTTGAAAAGGTTTCGTAAAATTCATCGTCCCTAAAGCCGATTCTGTCTGTATCCTTGATTGAACATCCGTAATAGACTTCGCGGATATTTGCCCAGAGAATTGCACCCATGCACATTGGACATGGTTCCGCCGTTGTATAAAGGGTTGAACCAGACAAATCATGCGTGCCAAGATTTTTGCAGGCATCGCGGATAGCCTCCATTTCTCCGTGGCATGTCGGGTCATGGTTTACAAGAACTCTGTTGTGTCCCCTACCAATTATTTTGCCGTCCTTTACAATCACGCAGCCAAAAGGCCCTCCGTGGTTGTTCTCGATTCCAATGTATGCTTCCTTTAAAGCTTCGTCCATGTAGTCCATATTATTTAGAAGTTAGCACAAAAAGCAGAAGCGTGGCAATGGATAAATACAGGCAATCAGCAGGCAATCCGTAAAAAAAACTTGCCCAAGTGCCAAATATATCTTATAATCTATTTAAGAGACTACTATGGGATAAAATAATGCGCGACATTTTGCTTTCAATCCAATATACAAGCATAATCGGATTATTTATAGAAAGTTGGGTAATCTTTCGTAGGTTAAAGAATTCTCCGCTTAGGTATTTGTTCTTAAGCTGCATAGCGATTTTACTCAACAACGTTGCCTATCTCCTCCAACTGCTTTCCACCTCACAAGAATCTTATATCACAGCGCTAAAAATTTCTTACCTAGGCCGCACATGGATAACGCTTTTTCTGGTTTTGTTTACCGCAGACCTTTGCAACATTGCAGTCCCCAGATTATTGAAAAACTTTCTGGTGTTTATTCATCTGGGAATTTATGTTTCAGTTCTTACATTTCAAAAACATACTTTATATTACTCTTGGTTCTATTTTTCAACCGAAAGAATTTTTCCGAAGCTCGTTCATGGTGACGGAATTATTCACCACATCTACATGCTTCTCCAAGCCACATACATCATTTCCGGATTCGCATGGCTTTTTGTTGCGTGGCACAAGGAAAAGAATTCGGCAAAAAAAAAGAGGCTGATGACAGTTATCGTTTCTTTCTTTATTGAATGCTTTTTCTTTACGGTTCAAACATTCAAGCTTGTAAGCATAACACAAGATTACGAGGTTACTATGATTGGCTACGTAATCGGTATTGTCGTCATGTTCATAGCCCTTTTCCGATACGATCTTTTGGGTGCAAAAGAAATTGCCCGCGACTTTCTTATTGACCGCCTTTCAGAAGGGATTATAGCAGTTGATACCAATGGGTACATTCAATACTTTAACAAACCCGCAAAGGAAATGTATCCAAATATTGACATCAATTCATCTCAAGTTCTTGCAGAAATCAAAGAAGCCATACAGAATGGAAGTGGCATAAGCGTCAACAACAAAATCTATACGGCAGAAGAAAACAACCTTATACTCAAAGAAAAAAACTTTGGAAAACTTTATGCCCTTATTGATGCAACCGAACATTATGAGCGTTTTAGAAAAGAAAAAGATATTTTGCAAAGGGAACTCAGGATTGATCCGCTGACAGGTCTTTACAACCGCAAGGGCATGGAATATTTTTCAAACCGCCTTTGCAACGAAGCACTGAAAAGCGGGAAGCCTCTTTTAGTCTGCATTTGTGACATGAATGGTCTTAAACATATAAATGACAATTTTGGCCACGATGAAGGCGACAAAGCCATCCGAAAGATATCAGAAATCATTCAAGCCTCACTGACCAACAATGATATTGCATTTAGGATTGGCGGAGATGAGTTTTTAATTTTGGGAATTCGGGATAATGAAAACCAGGCAGTAGACATTTTTTGTGAAAACCTGGAAAGCATCATAAATGCTTCCAACAAAACGCAGCCGCTTCCCTACAAAGTTGACATGAGCTATGGTCCAATTGTCAAAAAGCTATCCGGCACGCAAAACGAATTTTCCGACCTGCTAAAAAAATCCGACACTCTGATGTACGAGATGAAAAAGTCCCGTGATGAACACAGGCGTTAATTCTAACCAACCTTGAATAATTCCTTTACGTATTTTACAGCCAGATCAAACCTTGTGTTGTAGTCACCGCTTATGGTCTTAAAGCTATACCCATTCCGGGTATAATAAGACTTGAGCATTTCGCTGTACTTTTCACGGTCAGATGCTATAAGTTCGCTGCGGTCGCCGTCCTGAACCCAGTCAACATCCGGCTCCAGAAAAAGAATCAAATCATAGGAATTCAATGCGGCTATTGCATCAGCAAGTTTTCCATTCCTTTCCGCATCTTTATCCTTAAGGAAGTCAAGAAAGAAATGGGTTACAAGGCAGTCCGTGTCTTCAAAGAAAACCTTGTTGCTTTTTCCAATAAGCCTCAACTCCTTTGCCTTATGCTCCACAAGGATTCTTGTAAAATCTTCGCTAAGCATGTACTCATCCGTTCCTGACAAGTCCGACAAATTCCTGCCCACTTCTTCCAAATAGACGGTGTTAAAATAATTTGCCAGATTTATTGTAAGTGTGGACTTTCCGGCACTTTCACCTCCAATCAAAAGAACCTTCTTGGTAAAGTAGGAGCGCACCACTTGCGGCATCCAATCCCAGTGGCCATAAATGTCCTTGCGTATATCAGTTGAATTATAGACATTGCGTGGAAAGATTATGTAATCGGAATCTTTGTAGCACTTATTCCAAAAGCTGTTTTGATCATAATCGCTTCCGCTAAAGACCACATCGATTTTTTTCCCAATCGCATTTTTTACTTGCTTGCAGTCCTCTTCCCAAAGCTGTTCTCCGTAGTCCTTTTTATTTTTTACCCTATCTTTTAGTGATAGAATCTTAACACTGTCCAAGTGCTTTGTTAGTTGATAGACCCACCTGATTTTTACCCTGAGCGGAACATCTGAGTCATCATCACGATATGAGATTACGATATATAATTCCTCGCAAAGACCTGCTGCTTTTATGATGCATTCCAAGTGGCCAAGATGAAGGGGATTAAAGGAACCTCCGTACATGCCAACTTTATATTTCTTCTTGTTTATCATTTTTAGCTTCCTCCTTCTGAACTTTTTTTGATTCAACAAACCACTTTACAAACATGATAACCGCATTTATCAGGAAGACAGCCCACATCAACAGAACGGAAATGCTTGCACCCTCTGTTGAAAGAGCTGCCACCCACATTATTACAGACACAACGTCTACGGCTATCCAGACAAGCCATTGCTCCATGAACCTCTTTATCATCAATATCTGCGCTATTACGGAAAGGACAGTGCTCATGCTGTCTACAAGGGGAAGATTTCCGCCGAGCAGTTTTAAAACCCAGGCATATCCAAACACACCGACCAGGCTTAGTGCAAGAAGCAGCAAATCCATTTTTACGGACATGCGCTTTTTGTACACCTCATTGGTTTCTCCGTTCATGTTCTTTTTCCATGCTATCCAACCAATAATATTTGTTGGCAAATAATAGAGCAGGTTCAGCATTACATCACCATAATATTTTGCCTTCCATGCAATATAGGCATAGAGGATTGTGTTGATTGTTCCAAACAGATAATTTGATATTCTTCCCATTCCGCAGAAGATGACGCATATTACTCCGGAACAAGATGCAAGTATGCCAATCCATGTGTCCTTCTGGTAAATTGAAACTCCCAAAATTATTATGGTTGCAAGAAAAAGCCAGCTAACCTGCCACTTTTTCCATCCAGACAATTCTTTTTTTATTGAAGCTTTTAAATTTTCCATAAGCTAAACCTCCTTCATCATATATTCCTTGCTTTTTCTACCGCCGGCAATTTTTGATTTTTTTTCGTTGCCGGTTTGAACAATCTTTTCGCTGACCATATCCCTGAAACTTTTTTTGTAAAGGGGCCTGTTAAGAATCAACTCAAAAACAAGCTGAAGTTCCGGGAGGGTAAAGGTCTTTTCCACAAGGCAAAATGCCTGGTTGCCATAAAAGATCTGCTCCCGCAATTTCTTTATTCCTTCTATTACAATTTCAATATGGTCAAATGCAAGTCCCTCTTTACCCGCCAAGGCTGCCGTAAAATTTTCGTATCTTACGATTCCGTTCTGGAAGCTTTCCTTCTTGAGCGTGTAGGAAATGAAGATTCCCTTTTCTTTGTTTGAAAGCTCAATGGATTGATCCGTAAACTTTAGGTTGAACCAAGCCTCATCATCTGAGCTAGTTTCGTCAGGCTCTGAAACCAGGGACATATAGGCAATACTCATCACCCGGGTTCGCGGGTCGCGGTCGGGTTTGGTAAAGGTATAAATCTGGTCCAGATAAACATCCCTTAGATGCGTTTTGCTTTGCAGGATTCTGCTTGCGGCATTGTGGGCCGTTTCGTCATTCTGAATGAATCCTCCGGGAAGAGCCCAGCAGTCAAGGTAGGGATGTTCATTTCTTTTTACAAGCAAAACCTTGAGCGATGAATAATCCTTGTTGATTCCAAGTATAAGCAAATCCGTTGTAACAGAAGGCCTTATGTAATCTTCTGGATTATAGAGCTTAAGAAATTGCTCTTCCGACAAAGCCTGCGCGTTTTTTTTGGCTTTCATTTCTTGCCTCCTTTTAGGTATTGACACAATACTTAACTTTTAATTCATATTACACTTATTTAAGTATTGTGTCAATACCTAATTTTTAGATTTTGGGCGGATTGATTTTTAGGGGGAGATTTTTTTCTGTTTTAGCTGGGGTTGGACTCGGCTTCCTGTCGCAAACCTCCTGTTTGCTCCTTCCAGCCCAGTTTCGTTCGCTGTCGGTTGCATCCATGCAGCCTTTTCGCCTGGCGGCGCGCTCACTGCACTTCGAGTCTGGGTCCTAAAAATTTGCGTATTTAAAATAAAAAAATCTCTTGCGTTAACAAGAGATTTTTCTTTAGCTGGGGTTGGACTCGAACCAACGGCCTCCGGGTTATGAGCCCGA
>DJYC01000077.1 GCA_002448445.1 Treponema sp. UBA6988 | reverse complement strand
AATGGAAAACTTTGACCCGGTTGGCGTTCACACGGGTGACTCCATCGTAATAGCTCCGACTGTAACGCTTGCAGACAAAGAATACCAGATGCTAAGAAGCGCGGCTCTAAACATCATAAGCGCACTAGAAATTGAAGGTGGCTGCAACTGCCAGTTTGCCCTTAACCCCGACAGCTTTGAATACGCGGTTATAGAAGTGAACCCAAGAGTAAGCCGCTCGTCCGCACTTGCAAGTAAGGCAACAGGATATCCCATTGCAAAGGTTGCAGCCCTTATTGCGGTTGGCTTTACCCTGGACGAGATTCAAAACTTTGTTACAAAAAAAACAAAGGCATGCTTTGAACCAGTGCTTGATTACGTTGTAGTAAAAATGCCAAAGTTCCCCTTTGACAAATTTGTTTACGCAGCAAGAAAGCTTGGAACCCAGATGAAGGCAACAGGCGAGGTTATGGCAATAGGACAGAATTTTGAAGAGGCAATCCTAAAGGCATGCAGGGGACTTGAAGTTGGCGTAAAGGATTTGAACCTTCCTTCCTTTGCAAAAGAGGGGGATGAAAAAATACGCGACCGTGTGCACCAGTGTACCGACCAGAGAATCTTTGCAATTTACCAGGCTCTAAAGCGAGGTCTTTTGAGTGTGGAAGAAATTCACAAGATTACCAAAATAGACGAATGGTTCTTGTGGAAACTTGAAAAGATTTGCAAGATGGAAGCGCAGGGCGTTGCGGGGCGGCAATCGAGCCCCGCAGAGGGGGTAGCGGAAAACGCCAAAGGCGGTTGCAGCGAGGGGGAGACTTCCCCCGCATTAATATACAAACCTACAAGCTTCAAAATGGTAGACACCTGTGCCGGAGAATTCAATGCGGAAACACCGTATTTCTATTCAACGGCAGGCGGAGAAAACGAAGCAGAATTATTCTTAAAGGAAAACAGATAAGGAGGTTTTTATGTGTGGTTTTGTTGGAGCATTTGATTTAAATAGCGGAAGCCAACCGCTTGCAGAAGGTCTAAAGGAAGAACTGCGCTCACAGATTTTGGAGATGAGCAAGAGGATAAGGCACAGAGGACCGGATTGGAGCGGAGTGTATACAGGAGAAAATGCAATTCTAAGCCACGAGAGACTTGCAATCGTTGACCCCCTTAGCGGAAAGCAGCCGCTCGTAAGCGATGACGAAAAAATCATCCTTGCGGTAAACGGAGAAATCTACAACCACAAAAAGCTCCGCGAAGAATTTGCGTCTTCATACAAGTTCAGGACACAAAGCGACTGCGAAGTTATAATACCTCTTTACAAAAAATTCAAAAGCGCCGGAAACTTTTCCGCAATGATAGAAAAGCTTTCTGGAATATTTGCATTTGCACTTTACGACAGCGAAGACGACACCTACCTTATTGGCCGCGATGAAATTGGCGTAATCCCGCTCTACCAGGGTTGGGACAAGGCTGGACGCTACTATGTTGCAAGCGAGCTAAAGGCCTTGGAAGGAGACTGCCAGACAATCGAAGAATTCCCCAACGGCTGCTACTTGTATTCAAAAGAAGGAAAGCCTGTACGCTGGTACCACCGTTCATGGGAATCTTACGACGTAGTAAAAAATTCTGCACGTGCTACAGACGACAAGGGAGAAGTTATCAACCCCAGTGTAATAGAAAAGCTACGCAACGGTCTTGAGTCTGCCGTAAAAGCCCAGCTTATGAGCGACGTTCCTTATGGGGTTCTTTTGAGCGGAGGCCTTGACAGTTCCATCATTGCAGCTGTTACGCAAAAATACAGCAAGAAGCGCGTAGAGTCAGACAGCAAGGAAAGCGCATGGTGGCCGCAGCTGCACTCATTTGCAGTAGGACTTGAAGGTTCCCCGGACCTTGTTGCCGCAAAGAAGGCAGCAGACTACATTGGAACTGTTCACCACGAAGTTCACTTTACAATACAGGAAGCATTGGATGCGCTGCCGGACGTAATCTACCACATAGAAACTTATGACATTACAACTGTCCGCGCAAGCACTCCCATGTACCTTCTTGCAAGGGTAATAAAATCCATGGGAATAAAGATGGTTCTTTCTGGCGAAGGAAGCGACGAGCTCTTTGGCGGCTACCTCTATTTCCACAAGGCACCCAACGCAAAAGAATTCCACGAAGAGCTTGTACGCAAGATGAGCAAGCTGCACCTCTACGACTGTCTGCGTGCAAACAAGAGCCTCATGGCATGGGGTGTTGAAGGACGCGTTCCCTTCCTGGACAAAGACTTTATAGACATTGCCATGAACCTTAACCCCAGCGACAAGATGAACATAAAGCTTTCTGACGGAAGGCAGCGTATGGAAAAATGGATCTTGCGAAAAGCATTTGAAGACCTGCTTCCCCAGGACATCTGCTGGAGGCAAAAGGAACAGTTCAGCGACGGCGTAGGCTACAACTGGATAGACACCCTCAAAAAAATCACGGAAGAAAAAGTAAGCGATGCAGAATTTGCAAGACGCGAAAACCGCTTCCCGGTGAACCCTCCAAAAACAAAGGAGGAATACTACTACCGCGAAATCTACAGCCGCCTCTTCCCAAGCGACAGTGCCGCAAGGTGCGTCCCCCACGAAGCCGGGGTTGCCTGCTCTACAGCAAAAGCCCTTGAATGGGATGCCGCATGGAAGAATGCAGATGAACCCAGCGGAAGAGCCATTGCCGGTGTTCACAACGACGCCTACAAAGGCTAAAAGGACTTATCACCTATTTTCAGAGGATTTTTATGTCAGACAAATCAAAAGGGACCATCGTCGTACTTGGCTCAGGACCAATCCGCATCGGGCAGGGCATCGAATTTGACTACGCATCAGTCCAGTGCGTCCAAGCCCTTAAAAAACTTGGCTACGAAGTTGCAATCATCAACAACAACCCGGAGACCGTTTCCACAGACTTTGACACTGCCGACCGTCTCTACTTTGAACCGCTAACACCGCCAGATGTAATGAACGTGCTGGCCGTAGAAAAACCGCTTGGCGTTGTAGTTGCCTTTGGAGGTGGAACTGCAATAAAGCTTGCAAAATATCTGGACAGCCAGGGTGTAAAAATTCTTGGAACCAGCGCAGATGCCATAGACCTTGCAGAAGACAGGGAACGCTTTGAAGAACTCTGCGACAGGCTAAACATAAAAAGGCCAAAAGGGCTAACAGTTTTTACGGAAGCGGAAGCACTGGAAGCGGCTGCAAGAATCACCTACCCCGTACTCATGCGCCCAAGCTACGTACTTGGCGGACAGAACATGATTATAGCAAGGGACAATGCGGATGTAAAAGAATACATGAAGATAATCCTCCGCGGCGGAATAAAAAATCCGGTTCTAATAGACAAATATATGGAAGGAAAGGAACTGGAGGTTGACTGCATCTGCGACAGCAAGGACGTTCTTATTCCGGGAATCATGGAGCACATTGAACGCACCGGCATCCATTCAGGAGATTCAATTGCAGTTTACCCGGGACAGTTTACTGCGGAAATAGAAGAAAAAATCGTACGCCAGTCATGCGACCTTGCACTGGCACTTGGAACAAAGGGACTTGTAAACATCCAGTACCTAATCTACAAGGATGAACTTTACATCATCGAAGCAAACCCCCGCTCAAGCCGCACCGTTCCCTACCTTAGCAAAGTAAGCGGTGTTCCAATGATAGAACTTGCAACCCGCGCAATGTTGGGAGAAAGCATCAGCAGCATGGGTTACGGCACTGGTCTCTACAAAAAGCCGGGCTACTTTGCGGTAAAGGTTCCTGTATTCAGCTTTGAAAAACTCATGGACGTAGACACCCACCTGGGCCCGGAAATGAAATCAACAGGTGAAGTCCTAGGAATTGCATCGACACGTGAAGAGGCAATCTTTAAGGGAATGAGCGCCGCCGGTTGGAAAATGATTCGTCCAAAAATGCAGGAGGGGGAAGCCTCCCCCTGCGGTCGCACTCCGTTGCGCCCTACCCCTTCTGCGGGGGACACCCCCGCAACGCCCCCGCAATCTGCATACGGCGTATTGTTCTCCGTAAGGGAAACCGACCTTCCTGAACTTGCGCCTCTTGCAAAGAAATTCTACGACCTAGGCTTTACCCTGTATGCTACAAGCGGAAACGCATCAACAATAGAAAGAAGCGGAATGCCTGTAACCCACGTTGCTAAGGTTCACGAAAACTACAGCGAAAACGTCATGACCCTTTTGGAAAGCGGCAAGGTTTGCTACGTAGTTTCAACATCTGCAAAGGGACGCGACCCTGCTGTAGAAAGCGTAAAGCTGCGCCGTCTTGCGGTAGAAAGGGACATAGACTGCCTTACTGCAATAGACACTGCAAACGCACTTGCAGACTGCCTTGCATCATCTTATACGGAAGAGAACACAACTCTAGTGGACATCACCAAGCTTTAATTTTTTATGGGAGAAGAAACAATGTCTAAATTCATATTTGTAACAGGCGGAGTAGTGAGCGGACTTGGCAAGGGAATTACAGCGGCAAGCCTTGGACGGCTTTTAAAATGCCGGGGACTAAAAATTGCATCTCAAAAGCTTGACCCATACATGAACGTGGACCCGGGAACAATGAGCCCCTTCCAGCACGGCGAAGTATTCGTAACAGATGACGGAGCGGAAACAGACCTGGACCTTGGCCACTACGAGCGCTTCATAGACGAAAACCTTACAAAATATTCAAACCTAACAAGCGGCAGGGTTTACTGGAACGTACTTAACAAAGAGCGCCAGGGTGAATACCTTGGCCAGACAGTTCAGATTATTCCCCATGTAACAAACGAGATTAAAGACTTTATCCTAAAGAACGCAGAGGTTAGCGGAGCAGACGTAAGCATAGTGGAAATTGGCGGTACGATTGGAGACATAGAAAGCCAGCCCTTCTTAGAAGCAATACGCCAGCTTGCACTGGAAGTTGGAAGACGCAACTGTCTTTTTATCCACGTCTGCCTTGTGCCTTACATAAGCGGTTCGGACGAATACAAATCAAAGCCAACGCAACACTCCGTAAAAGAACTCATGGCCGTAGGAATCCACCCGGACATTATAGTTGCCCGCTGCGACAAAGAAATTCCTTCCGACATCCGCAAAAAGATTTCCCTCTTCTGCAACGTTGGCGAAGACTGCGTTATCAACAACACAACCTGCAAAAGCCTTTACGAAGTGCCCCTCATGCTGCACGCCCAGAATATGGACGACGTTGTTTGCAGGGACCTTGGCTTGGAAAACAAGGCGGACTACCCTGCCCTTTCCGAATGGTCAAAAATGGTGGAGACAATCCACAAGAGGAGCGGAGACTTACAGATTGCCCTGGTTGGAAAATACGTAAAACTTCACGACTCCTACCTTAGCATAATCGAGTCCTTAAACCACGCAAGCTTTGTTGTTGGAAAAAACGTAAAGATAAAATGGGTGGATTCAGACAGTGTAACGGACGAAAGTGCAGCGGAAATTTTTGCAGGCTGCCAGGGAATCATTCTTCCGGGAGGATTCGGCCACCGCGGAATAGAGGGAATGATAAGCGCATGCCGCTTTGCAAGAACCCACAAAATCCCATACTTTGGCATTTGCCTTGGAATGCAGATTGCTGTAAT
>DJYC01000064.1:3778-6571 GCA_002448445.1 Treponema sp. UBA6988 | reverse complement strand
CGACGCATAATACTTAGAATCCGCATCTCTGTCGAGCGGGTTCTGACGCTTTGTAATTGAATACATCATAAGTGTATTCCTCCATGTTTAATAACTGTTTTGAAGTACCTTATAAGCACCTCCGCTAGCGATTTTTTTTCTGGGAACTCCAACGAAGTTCCATATTCTCGGCCGAAGAATACAATCTTAAAATAATAAAAAACATCCCAAAACGGCAAGTTTTTTTTAAAAATTTTAAGAAAAAATACAAGAATTCTCAGTGAGCTTTATGAAAATTCTCACTGAGTTTTTAAAAATTCTCAGTGAGAATTTTAAAATTCTCACTGAGAATTTTCCTAATTTCCACTGAGAATTTTTGAATTTACAAAGTCCCTATTTTTTGCTATCATAAAGCAACTTTTACAGACCAAGGCGCTCCCATGAAAGCGCCTCTGCACCAGCTATTTGACAGGCAGAAAAAGCGGCTCAAGGCTTCATGGATCTTTGAGGCGCAAAGAGAATGCATTTATATAGAAGAAAGTGTATTTTCCTTGCATAAAGGCTTTTATGGATTCACCGGTAAGGGATTGTAGGGGCGGCGAAGCCGTTGCTGTTGGGCGAGCTCCCTGAGCGTAGTCGAAGGGGCGAACCCCAGCAATGGAGCGCGGTTAGCGCGGAACCCCATAGCGGAGATCCTGTAAGGGCATACGGAACGCAAGAAGCAGGAGCTCTTTCTGATAAACAAAAAAGTCAGAATGCTGATAATTGGGAGTATTTTTATGAAAAAATTTTCTGTAATGGTCTTTAGTATAATAGGCTTAATGTTAAGTGGAGGTGGTGAATTGAAAAGCAATAGTTATGTTTTTCATGAAAAAGTAACAATTCTTCCAACAGGAACTGATGGCACAGCCGGAACCAATGCGGTTTACGCATATTTTGGAGATTGGCCTCAGACCGTGAAAAGTCTAGATGTTACCGTAGATGAGACCAAAACAATAACAATTGGATTCAATACATATTATCTAGGAAGTGATAATTGTTATTATGCTAAACTTGAGGAACATGGATATTCACCAGAATACAAATATTCCGATGGAACACCAGTTTTACGGTCATGGCCGTATGATGAAAAAATAAAATATTTTAAAGTCGAACCTATAAAATGGCGTATTCTTACTGATAATTACAATGGAGTTGGAAGGGCTTTGTTGTTGGCTGAAGATATTTTGGATTCCCGTCTTGTATTTTATGATGGTGGAGGCAGAAAATTCTGTGAATATAAATCTAGCTCCATAAGAGCTTATTTGAATACAAAATCATATTCAGATGGATGTTTTCTAAAAAGTGCATTCACAGAAAACGCGCAACAAAAAATCTCTTTTACAAATGTTGAAAATGAAGACGGAACTATTTTGACTGATAAAATATTTCTTTTGAGTTTGAATGATATAAAAAATAATAGATATGTTTTCGAACAATCAAATATCAACAGTCTAATAAAATATCCAACAGATTATTCCCTTGCAAAAGGGATAATTAAATTGTTTGAAACAGAGGGAAGTCCGTGGTGGTTAAGCACTACTGAATGTAAAGCCGGGAAAGCATGGTGTATTTTATGGAATGGAAAAGAAGGCTGCAACGATTCAACAATTAGAGAATATGGTATAGTTCCCGCAATTACAATTAACCTGAACGGTTTGAAATAGCCAGTTCTTTGAAAAGTGTCATACGGAAGGTGCAAAAGAAAAATCGTTAGATTTTTCTAATCCGTGTGGCAATAATCAATTTAAAAATTGAAAATTATCACTGACTTTAAAAAATCTCAGTGATAGTTTCCGTATTGTGTACTGTTTACAAACCAACATCTTTCTTCTATCATATTGAAAGATTGTACAACACGCACCTTGCTGCTTCCATGAAAGTGGACGGAGGCAACCGTTCTTTGACAGGAGAGGGGTGGCCAAGGAAAAACACGCCGAGAATTTTTTAAAACTCGGCGTGTTTTAAAAAATTCTCCGTATGTTTTCGGGTAAAACTCGGCGTGTTTTTTGAAACACCGTTAGATTTTTTGAATCCGTGTGGCAATGAAAATGTCTTTGGAGACAGAAAAAGCGGGTGGCACAGACCATGCCTGCCCGCCGTGAAGGGGCTTTATGCTACGATATCCATGCGTTCAAAAAAATCCCTTGACGGCAATGGCTTTTTGTATTATATTAATTGCAGAAGGTCTCCATTAACCTGCGGTTTCAATCCGTGAAGAGATGAAGATTAAAGAAAGGCTGCTTGTTTTTTCAAGCAGCCTTAGTTTTTTTTGAGGTAAAAAATGTTCTCGCTGAAAAAGAATCTGAAATTCATCACCATTGACCAGAAATATTTGAAAACGCTACACGATTCTTGCAGTGAGGTTTATTATAAGCCATCAGGCTATGAATCAAAGCCGTATATTGAAATACTTGTTAAGGATAACGGTATTGATTCTTTCTGTCATGGACTTGAAGAAAATGATACCAATAAAGACGAGGCTTTATTCTGAGGTAAATTAGTTTTTTACGCTTCCGGCTGCTTCCATGAAAGCGTCCGGGGGCGGCTGTTCTTTGACAATGGAGAGAGGCGGCTTAAAGGTTTATGGGCTTTTGAGCCGTGAAGGAAGGGCATTTATCCCCTGCTTTGGGGCTTAACATCTACGGATGCCGAAACAAGTTCGGCATGACTGCAGGAAAAAGAGTGCCTTTCTTTTACGAGATGCCTTTTTTGCAGAAAACCGGTTAGGGATTGGAGGGGCGGCGAAGCCGTTGCGCTAGCAATGGAGCCGAA
>DJYC01000064.1:0-3709 GCA_002448445.1 Treponema sp. UBA6988 | reverse complement strand
GAAAGGCGGAACCCCGGAAAGCCCGACCCGCGTAAGCGGGGAACCGCCAAGAGAGGAATGATTATGAAGAGTGAGCAGGAAGATTTTCTTAAGTGCTCCTAAGCCCTTCCCTATTCTCATTTTTTTTGATGATGCATTATTGCATTGCGTCTGGACAAAGATTTTTTTTTGATGTATATTCATTTTGGATTTGCAGGGGAACCTTGTGCCGCATTTTGGCATGAAGGTTGAGAAAGCGGAAGCTGACCCTTGGAACCTGATCGGATGTGCGTGTCGTGCCGAGCGTTTTTACGTGTGGCTTGATGCGTCCCCGCGTAGGGAGCAAAATAAATGCCTTTAGAAGACTTTTATGCCTGCTTTCTATGCAGGCATTTTTTATTTTAAATTTTTATACTAAAGGAGAGCTGTATGCAGTCTGGTGAAGAGATTAAGGCAAAGGTTGCAAAGGCAGTTGAAGACGTGAGGGCTCAAAACCCCATGGCACCTTCTATTACGAATACGGTGACGATTGAATTTGTTGCAAACGCCCAGCTTGCGGTTGGTGGTTCGGCAGCTATGGTTTACCTTCCTGATGAGGGCGAGGCTATGGCGGCTGCGGGGAAGTCGCTTTACATTAACATGGGCACGCTGCTTCCAGTCTATGCGGAAACGCTTCCCCGCACCGCGCGCAGGCTTTGCGAGCTAAAGAGGCCTTGGGTTCTTGATCCTGTTGGAATTGGGATTGGCGGGCTTAGGTCTGAGCTTTTAAAAAGTTTTGCAGACAAAAGACCCGGAATTATCCGCGGCAATGCTTCTGAAATTATTGCGCTTGCTTCTCTTTGGGGAATAGGTTCCGGGCAAAAGTCTACGGTGCGCGGAGTTGACGCTACGGATTCTGTTTTGCAGGCAAAGGAAGATGCAAAGGCACTTGCAAGGCATACAGGCGGGGCGGTTGCTGTTTCCGGGCCGGAAGATTTTGTTACCGACGGAGAAACATCACTTTTGATAAGCGGCGGGTCATCTTTTATGCCAATGATTACCGGGGCAGGATGTTCTCTTGGCGGAGTGATGGCAATTTATGCTTGCGTTGCAGATCCATTTACCGCGGCGGTAACAGGTTCCTGCATCTACAAATTTGCAGGCAAGTCTGCGCATTCAAAATGCAGGGGCCCTGCTTCGTTCCGCACGGAATTTATTGACGCGCTTTACAATGCCACTTCACAGGATGTTGCAAGCAATCCGTTCAAGCTGGATATTTTTGGAGGAAAATAATGAACACTCTTATTGCACTTGCCATTGCACCATGCGGCACTGGGGAGGAAATGGCACCTCTTGTCTCCCAGGTGATAAAGGTTATCCGCGACTCTGGGCTTCCGCACAGAACCAATTCCATGTTCACGGAAATTGAGGGCGAATGGGATGATGTTATGAAGGTTGTAAAGGACGCTACCAAGGTTCTTGTTGACCAGGGAATAAGGACGGAGGTTGTTCTTAAGGCAGACATTAGGCCGGGCTTTACGGACATGATGCATTCAAAGACGGAAAAAGTTGACGCTATTCTTGGAAAGGATTCTGGAGGAAAGAATGTATAATAGGAAGACTCTTGATATTTCTGCCTATCTTGTTGTGGGGCCTGAAAACACTAATGGCAGGCCTGTTAAGGACATTGTTTTTGCGGCGGTAAAAAGCGGATTTACAATCGTGCAGGTAAGGTCAAAGGTTGCTTCTGCAAGGGAGATGATTGCCCTTACGCGCGATGCGGCAGACGCAATCAGGGAACTGGGGCTTTGCCAAAAATGCTCGCTTGTTGTTGATGACAGACTGGACGTTGTGCTTGCGGCCAGGGAAGAAGGAATTAAGGTTGACGGCATTCACGTTGGGCAGTCGGACATTCCGGTTGAGATTTGCAGGAAGTATCTTGGGGAAGATTCCATCGTTGGTCTTTCTGCTCAGACTGAGGAACTTTTTGATTACGTTAAGAAGGCAGACACTTCCTGCATTGACTATTTTGGAGCGGGTCCCCTTCACCCTACCCAGACAAAGCCTGACTGCGGTAAAGACAGCAGTGGAAAAATAATCACGCGCGACTTTGAAGAAATTGAAAAGCTTGCAAAGGTAAGCCCAATCCCCGTAGTTGTTGGAGGCGGCGTAAAGGCGGCGGACATTCCGCAGCTTGCAAAGACTGGCATTGCAGGCTTCTTTGTGGTTTCTGCGGTTGCCGGTGCGGATGACGTGGAGGCTGCTTCAAGGGAACTTTGTGAACTTTGGCACAAGAACAAAAAGTAAGACTTTTGCAATAAAGCTTTCGCATAAAAAATCCCCCTGCCCCTTTTTGGAACAGGAGGATGAGTAAAAGATGCAATGTATTCCCATGACAGGGAATGGAGTTTAGCTGCACACTTTATTTTATCCTTTTGCATTCTGCATAAAGCAGGTCTATTCTGCCTTTGCAGACATGGCTTTTTGTAACCTGCCAGCCGTGGTCTGACAAAAAGGTCTTATATTCTTCTTTAGTCCATTCATGCGCAAATTTTATGCCGACCAGGGAAAGGATTTTCTGCCAGAGATTCTTTTTTCCCTTTTCCCGCTCGATGAAATTTGGCGCTATAAGTGTGCCGTTTGCTTTTAGCACCCTGTCTATTTCTGCCAAAGCTTTTTCCGGTTCTGGAATTATGTGCAGGGCATTTGCAATCACCACAAGGTCGAAAGAATCGTTTTGGTAGCGAAGATTTGTAGCATCCGCTACTTCAAAGCTAACGTTGTCCGGGACACTGCCCTTCTTTGCAGCCTCAATCATCTTTGGGGCAAAATCAGTTGCGGTTACGCTTTTTGCAGAAGATGCAATGTGTTTTGCAATCATGCCGGGACCAGTGGCTAGTTCCAGCACATTCTTTTCGCTTGCTGCCGCAGAAATTTCTTTGTAGATGTAGTCGTAGATGGATTTTTGGCTTTTCATTGCCCGCTCATAAATTGGTGCAAAAAAGTTCCAAACACCTTCCTTCATTTTGCAACTCCTGTTACGCAAAAGAGTGTGCCTTTTTCTGAAAGGCTTATGCAGTCAAATTCTGCACTTTGCATAAGAGATTTTATTTCCTGAGCCGTGTGGCGGGTCATGCAGGGAACTTTTTTTTCCCAGTCGATTTTTGGGTCGCCGTAGTTGTTGATGACAATGAATTTTCCGCCGGCCTTGAGCGTACGCCTTACTTCGGCAAAGCAAATTTTTATGTTCTTCCAGAAAAAGACCGTCTCAAAGGCTGTAGCCATATCAAGTTCTCCGTCTGCAAAGGGAAGGCATTCCGCACTACCCTGCAAGATTTCGCAGCGGCTGCCAAGTTCAGCACGGTTGATTTTCTTTGCCTTTTTTACGCTTTCTTCGGAGATGTCTATTCCGTATACTTTTGCCCCGGCAGATTTTTCAAGAAGACGGCGCACATTGTAGCCCCCACCGCAGCCTATGTCGCAGATTTTTCCGGACTGTGGGATATTCATCAAAGTGAAGGCCCACTTTGCCATAGGCAGATGCTCTTTCTCCATTGTAACAAGCATGAGCTTTCCGAGCAAGCCCTTGGGATTTCCAAAATTATCGGTGAATGACATTTGCTGCTCCTTAAAAAAAGCTGCCCGAATTCCAAAAAAGAACCCGGGCAGCATAAGTATAACAAGGCTTTTACTTTAGCTTTTTGTAGCCGTAAACAGCGCAGTCTCCAAGTTCTTCCTCGATGCGGATGAG
>DJYC01000072.1:22672-37352 GCA_002448445.1 Treponema sp. UBA6988 | reverse complement strand
GCGTGGGGGGGGGCGGGGCGGCGGGGGGGGTGGGGCGGGGGCCGGGGGGCGGGCGGCGCGCGCGGGGCGGCGGGGGGGGCGGGGGGGGGGGGGGGGGCGGGGGGCCGCGGCCGCCGCCGCCCCCGGCCCCCCACCCCCCCCCCCCCCCACCCCCACCCACCCCTACACCCCCCACACACACACACACACACCCACACACACACACACACACACACACATCTAGCGTCCCTGCGCCACCGCAAACCCACCCTGCTTATGCACATCAATGACAATTTGCAGGAGCCAATGGAAATCATCCCATTTTAGTGACTGCTTTATAAAAATAGTCTGAGGAAGCAAGTTCTTTGGCTGTAGAAAAGTTTCCAAGAAAAACACGTCTAGAATTTTTTAAAATTCGGCGTGTTTTTTGAAAAATCGTTAGATTTTTCAAATCCGTGTGGCAATAAAAACTTCTATTTGATACTTAAAAATTCTCACTGAGATTTTTTTGTTTCTCAACTCCTGCAAGGAAAGTCTCTTGACAGATAGTCTTTTGTATTATAATTTATAGCTGATAAGTCCTTGCCAATCAAGGCGACAGGCAACTTGAGTGTCTGTTAGGCGTTTTAAAGCAAAGTGTCGAACCTGGAAATGCGGTGCTTTGCATAGTCTTCGATGGTTCTCCAAGCAAGCCAGGAGCCAGGTGTAGGACTTAAGTCCGAAAGAAAATGGAATGATGGAAAGCCCTGCGATTGGCGCGGGGCTTTTTCTTTTGGAGATAAAATGGGCAGTGTTCTAAAATCTGCACAGGCTTACAAAAAGTTACTGGATATAGAATACATGTTCATTTTAGGTCGAAAGAACAAAAAAATTATGCTGACTGTTTCTTTTGATGCCTTGAATTTTTTCCATTTAGCAGGATTTCAGTATCTTGAGGATATGCCTGATATTCTTCGTAGCAGGCGTGATCTTATTTTTTACAGGATTCTGAATGGGGACTTAACGCCCGGACAAATCTCTTCATCTGTGTTTTATTCTCATATAAAAGACCGTGTTGAATATCTTGAATTTTTAGAATCAATTTTTGATTCAAACAAGACCGTATTCAAATATAATCCTAAGGTGCAAGCATTTTCCGTAATTGAATCGGAATTTCTTATGAAAAATGAACTGAATTCCCGTAATGTGTTCACATTTCTTTCACAGGACAAATCAAGTGGAAAATATTTCTGTCGCTCCTTCTTTCCTCAGGCGGACAGGGATTATTCTCTTGGGCAGACGAACTGGACACTGCTCTACAAGAAAAAGATTCACAAATCGACAGGTGAAGAATTTGTGCTTTACGATAAGATGAATAAAAATCATTAGCTTTACCGTAGTTTCTAAAACGCAATTTTTTTTCTATAGCATTTATATTGGAAGATTTTTAACACGCTTTCCGTTTATCTTCACTGCATATGACGGACTGGGCAGGGCTGTGCGCACCGCCAAGACTGGATGTGTGAACGGCGAGGCCGGATGGAATGCCAGCGGTGCGGTGGAATATGACTGCAAGGGAAGAACCGTGAAAGAGGGAATGACGGAATTTATAGGTGGAACCATAGCGGACTTGCTCCAATCCTCCCCCAAAATGACGGAGCTGTTCACATCCTACGAGTACGATGAGAAGGACAGGCCCGTCACCTCCATACTTCCCGACAACTCTGTCCAGAAAAATGCATATTACATGGCAGAAGACAGGCTGGTCTCCGAATCCACCGACCCGCTGGGCAACGTCTCCGTCCAGGAGGCTGACGGCAGGGGGAACATAGTCCGCGTGGCAAGGAAAGACAACGCCGGAAACCAGCTTACGGAAGTAACCTACGAATACAATGAAATGGGGGAAATGCTCAAGGCATTTGATGCCAAGGGGCATCCAATTTCCGTTGAGTATGACCTTTTGGGCAGGAGGACTGCACTTGAAAGCCTTGACTCCGGCAGGCAGGAATTCTTCTATGACGAATGTTCAAACCTTGTAAGGGAGAACAACAGCGTGCTGCGGGAGAACAACAAGCAGATCCTGTACGAGTACGATGGACTCAACCGCCTCGCAAGGATTGACTACCCGGACACGGAGGACACGGTGTACACCTACGGAAAGCCGTCAGACAGTAAGGTTGGCGCGGCGGGAAAGATACTTTCCATAGAGGACGCATCAGGAAAACTTTCGTACGTATACGGAAGCCTCGGCGAGGTTACAAAGGAAACAAGGACTCTTTTGACCCACCTGAACGGAAGCAGCACGACGGAAACCGCCGTAATGGAATACCGCGCCGACTACTTGGGCAGGATGCAGTGGATTGTATACCCGGATGGCGAGAAGGTGACCTACGGCTATGACTGCGGCGGGCAGGTTGTAACCGTAAAGGGCGAGCATTATGGACGGGATTTCCCTTATGTAAACAACATCCTCTACGACCAGTACGGGCAGCGGACAAAGATTGTGTACGGCAACGAAACCGAAACCGAATACTCCTACGACAGCGCAAGACGCTGGCTTGACACGATCCGTACCAAGAACAAATGGGAAAAAAGCCTGCAGAACATAACCTACAGCTTCGACGCTGTGGGCAACGTCCTTGGCTATGAAAACAACTGCCTTGACATGGTTACCGGAAACTACAGGACAAGCCAGACCTATTCATATGACAACTTGTACCAGCTGGTAAGGGCAGACGGAGAGACTGTATATGACCCGAACCACTCAGGCATCGCACCGGAATTCAAGTCCAAGTACAGCCAGATTTTTGAATTTGATGCGGACGGCCTTGGCAACATGACGGGCAAGACAAGCACGGAAACCGTAACTCCCCAGAAGTCCATAGGCGACAACCTCAACTACAGCTTTGGCTATGTCTATGACGAAAAGTATGCACACCGCCTTGTGAGCGCGGGTGAGCGGTACTACAAGTACGACTCAAACGGAAACATCGTAATGGAGCAGGACGGAAGCTTTGAGGCCAACGGCACGGAGGGCGCATACCACAGGATTAACCGTGAGACGGATGACGTCTACTCCACGGACTACGGCTGGGGGCTCTACAAGGACAGTGACGGCAAGAAAACCACCACAAGGGCTTACAGCCGCACCTATGACTGGAACGAGCGCAACCTGTTGGTGGGTTCTGCGGACGCAAACTATACAACCACCTACGTCTACGGGCAGGACGGCCAGAGAAGCAACAAATACACTAAGAATTCTGAGACGCTGTACTTCAACAAGATGTGGACGCACCGCACGGACAGCGGGCTAAAGGTGTACGGAGGTCAGACGGCCAAGAACATATACCTTGGCGAGACCCGCATAGTGACAAAACTTAATGCCGGAAGCAACCCGACTGTTCAGGAAGAAAGCGACAAGCAGTACTTCTACCACAGTGACCACCTGGGAAGCGCGAGCCTTATATCGGACTGTGAGGGCAACGAGTACCAGCGCATAGAGTACACCCCCTACGGCGAAATTTGGGTGGAAAAGACGGAAAACAACGGTCTTGCCTACCTTCCGTACAAATTTACGGGAAAAGAGATGGACGAAGAGACCGGTTTGTATTATTATGGAGCAAGGTACTTGGATCCAAAGTATTCGCGGTGGATTAGCGCGGATCCGGCACTTGGGGAGTACATGAGTGGAGCAGATATTGGTTGTGGCGGAATTTATAACCATGTCAACTTCAATCTCTATCATTACGCGGGGAACAATCCTATTCGCTATATAGACCCGGATGGAAGAAATACGCTTGATGATTATGCATACCAACTGAGGACGAGAGGTGAAACTGAAGCTGCTACAAGAATTGAACGGCAAGCGGCTGAAGCAAGTACAAGCAGCTCTTTTTTATTAAAGCAAGAATTTGCCAAGTTCATGAATTCTTTTGACAAAACAAAATCTTTCCTTGATAATACTTCTAATTTTGTAGTTCTTAGTGGGGAATGCTTAAAAAAAACTGGAGACGTTTCTTGTAAAATAAAGGGGTATACGAAAGGAACTCAAAGTCAATTACCGCTTCCTGCGTATAATGATCCTTCAAAAGTAGAGGCTGGAAAAAGTCTTTGTAAAACTGGAAGTAAATTAGGCAACGTGATTATAGTTGCTTCTATAGCTTACGATATCACTGACGGCATTAAAGTTGGCTATGAAACTGATGATTTTTGGCATGGTTTTTATAGAGGTGCTACAAATGTTGCAACTACATGTTTTACAATTGGTGGAGGTATCGCTGGCGGTGCTTTAGGTTCTTTTGTTACACCAGGTGTAGGAACTACCGTTGGAGGAATTGCCGGAGGTATGGCAACGGAAGTTTTTTTTGGATGGGTTTTCGGAAAAATTGAAGAAAATGTTTTCAAACAGGAGGATTATATTGAATTGTATTAAATTTATTAAGCTCAGAATTTTATATTTTGTCATTGGAATGCTAACTGCCTTCCTTCTTTTTGTATTGATTTTTTTTAAAATGATAGAAACACGAGAAGATATACTTGGTTTAGTTACAGGAGTATTTATCGGACTATTCTTTTTTCTGATTTCCTTTACTTATGTGGTAAAATACGATTCCGAAAAAATATGCATGTCTATGTGCTTTCTAAAAAAAACTCTAAATTTTACTGACATCATAATGGTAAATCATCTTAGATTGAATAATTACAAGATTAAGACAAAAGATAACGAAATATTTTTGCTTGGTTTGGGAGAAAGAACAAAGTTGAATTTAATGATGGATACTATGAAAAAAAAGAATCCGAACATTCAGTTTGTGTAACTAAATGAACTACTTCGGGTCAGACCCGAGGTAGTTCATTTGTATGTTAAAAAATTGAAGGAATCCAATCTTCCTGTAAAAGAAAATAAAAATTGCCTTTTAACAGCAATTTTAAATAGACAAAAAGATTGTATTCCTTGGTTAATAGACGAAGGGCTTTCTCCTTATGAAGTTATAGACTATAACTGTCTTAATATGAATACATTTGACTGTATAGACTGGAAACAAAAACTTATAAGAATGGGCAGTATATAATTATCGATATAATCCATATCGATATTATTCCAATTGGTAATTATAATTTTGGGGAAGACCATGAGAATACGATATAAACTTGGCGGGGCAATAATTGCCGTACTTCCGGCTTTTTTCTTAAATGCAATATGTTCATATATCTGGCCAACTTACAGATCTTTTTTTGATATAGCATATTTTATAATTTTGTTGATGGGGATTTGCTTTTCAAGAAAAATATATTTCTATGTTTTCTACAATTCAAATTCAACCTGTGCACTTTATGCAGGAAATCAAGCACTTAGATTTGGGTATTCTCCAAAGGCACAGGACGGCACAGTTTGGAATCCCAATGACTACAAAGTTTCCCAGATATATGATATGTACCCGGATGGAAGGGAGGTTTTTGACAGGCGATGGTGGAAAAGAAATGGGGATGAGCTAATAGGATTGCTATTTGATGGGATTGAAATATATGTTGGATTTCAAGGTCTTGGTGCAACGGGTGGTATAAGCAAATGGATGACTAGGCAGGGAGTTTCAAATGCTTCTTGGAAGGTGCTAAAAATTTTATGGACTTCTGTTGTAGATCAACTAGAAGGTTCTGATAAAGCTGATTATGTGGATAGCCTTTTTGCAATGTCAGCAATAGGTGGTGTCATATATTGCATAGGTTGGCTTGCTACTAAATATAGTGGTTCAAATTATAAAACCGATGCGTTCAAAAAAATGTGCGGACAACTCGGTGATTGTCTGGACTTGGCACTTGCATGGGGTCTATCATGGTCTATGAGTGGTAACATAAAAGCCGAAATAGCCAAACTTCCTCCTGAAGCTCGTAGTTTTTTACAAAGAGTATACACAGCAAATGAATCATTCTTAGTAACAAGACTTGGGGAAGAATTATATGAAAAGATAACCAGTGGATTATTAATTAAAGAGACAGCAGAGTCGGTCAATTTTTATTATCAATAAGGAATTAGTATGAAGAAATTTTTTTTCATTATTTGGTGTATTTGTGATTTACCAGTTTTTTATTTATCTTTTTTTAATTTTAAGGAGATGATTAATAATTTTTGCAAGCAAACAATATTAGATTTTGTGTATTGTTTGTTTGGAATTATTTTAGTTCTTAAATTACAGATAACTGTAATTGTAGAGTACTTTAAAAAAGATAATGATAGTGTATAAGAAAATGAGGTCTTCAAACTTAGATGACGATGCTCGGAAGCTGCCCCACAAGGAGGCTGATTCCGCAGAAAGTAAAAAAGTTGATACTTTGCCTCTTTAATGCTAAAATACGGTATGAACAAAAAAGACTTGTCAAAGAAGCAGAAAATGCTAGCCCGCATCCAGATGACATGAAGAGCAGGATTCTGGCCGAAAGGGTCAGGTACCTCAAGGAAAGCGATAAGGGGGTAAGGCACATGTGCAGAATAATGGAAGAATTCGCAAAAGAAGAAAGGGAAGAGAGAACTATTGAAATGGCCGCAAAGCTGCTTGAAAGCGGAGATATGACGGAAAAGCGCATAAAAGAATTGTTTAAGCTTACAGAAGGGCAGATGAAGGCAATAAAGGAAAGGGTTGCAGTCTTGGCATAACATCACAAAGCCCTATAAGAAGCCGTTGTGACACAAGTTCTTTGACATAAAGCCAACCCTGCAGTCCCACATATGGCGGTTTGTATGCATACGCGGCAAATAATCCGGTACGCTATATAGACCCTACAGGGGCTTTTGAAATTGACTCACACAACCCCATGAGAATATTTGCCAATTTGGATGATGTAGAAGATTTGTTGAATGCATCTGCATATTTGCAGGCTCCTAATCATGATTACACGGTGACTGCTTATGGAGAAGTTTCCTGTATAACAAAGAATTTTACAAGTTATGGGGAGGTTTTAGATTATATATATCCTGATAACAAAGCTTTCAAAACCTGGTTTCTTAAAGACCAAGGCGAACCGTTAACACCCGAAGAGGCTAAGATACAAAAGTATTGGGGAATTGGAGAAATGATATTAGGTAAAACTATTGGGATTGTTGGATGTGTACAGACAGGAGGAAAAAGTGTTCTCTTTGGATACTATATAATGGGCGACGGGGCAGTATTATTTTCAAAAGCAGAAGATGGTGAAAAAGCTATTCCAGGAATATTTTTTCTAAATTTATTAAACCCTGTTACTGGAACTGCAAATGATGTTCCTGTAGTTGTTGAATATAACCCGACTCCTATTATTCCGTATAACTATAGGTAGGTTTTAGATGAAATATATAGGTTTGTTAATTTTGTTTGGATTTTTTGCATCTACATTCGTAGCTTTTGTTAAAGACATAGAATATGGAAAGAAAAAAATCAATTTTGATGACCGAGAAGAACTAAGAAATCGAGATCATGCATTTATTAGAGGTACTATAGGTATCGTTATCGAAATCTTAATGTTAATCTATTTTGCAGTACTAATGCTATCTTAATAAAAAATGTCCTCAATAAATTTCTGAATACAAACATTGTGCGAGGTATTACTAAGATGAATAGGATTATAGTATTTATTGACGTATTAGTTTTTTTTATTTTTGCTTTCTGTTATCATGTTAGACAAATACTGATAGGTATAAGAGTTATTAAGAGCAAAAAATACACAGAAGAAAAAGAACTGAAGAAGCAATTTTTTAGTGGAATAATTTGTTTGGTAATAGAAAGTGTGATTACTTTCTGTTTTGTCAAAATAATGATGTTTTAAACTAGTGCATTATCTTAGCCCCCCACTTATTCACATCATTAGCAATTTAAAGGTGATGCGTGGATTTTGCCCCCATGTAAAAGCCAGTTCCGCAGAAAAATTTACAAAAGCAGACTCCAAGAAAGTTGAAGTCCTGCCTCTTTCTATGATAATATAACTTATGAACAAGAAAGACTTGTCAAAGAAGCAGAAGATGCTGGCCCGCATCCAGGAATTCACCCTGATGGACGATGACTTCATGACCCGATGGGCGACCTTATGCATGACTTTCACTGCAAGAAGGCCGGAGACATGAAGAGCAGGATTCTGGCCGAAAGGGCCAGGTACCTCAAGGAAAGCGACAAGGGGGTAAGTCACATGTGCAGAATAATGGAAGAATTTGCAAAAGAAGAAAGAAACGAGAGAACTATTGAAATGGCCGCAAAGCTGCTTGAAAGCGGAGATATGACGGAAGAGCGCATAAAAGAATTGTTTAAACTTACAGAAGGGCAGATGAAGGCAATAAAGGAAAGAGTTGCAGTCTTGGCATAACATCACAAAGCCCTATAAGAAGCCGTTGTGACACAAGTTCTTTGACATAAAGCCAACCCTGCCAGTCCCACATATGGCGGTTTGTATGCATACGCGGCCAACAACCCGGTACGCTATATAGACCCGGATGGAAGGCTTCATGGGCTTCCTACAGCAATAGAGAAAATTCTTGATAATCATCAAAAGCTAAATGAATTAAGAGTTATTGCCCGTGATATAAAGTCTTCTGGAGTAGCAGGAAAACAAAGCATCCATTTCTATCCACAAAAATTAAGAAGGGACGGCTGTTTTGCTCGTGCAAGTATTATTGCAAATTATTTAAATGGAAAAGGATACGAAGTTAATTATGCTTATGCAAATCATCCTAAAGATCCGGGTAGTGACGGTAGATTCAAATATCATATAGCAGCTTGCGTTAAGATAAATGAAGAGAATTTTGTTGTTGACCCAATGTATAATTGTGAGGGATATAAGACCGGATTATCAAAATTTGATGATTGGAAAAGTTTTCAAGATCCGTTAGACGACTGGCTGGGTTTGCCTGTATCACAAATAATACCCGGTTACGATGAAAACGGCAATGTAATTGAGAATTTTCATATCCGTGGCTTTTATAAGAATAATGAGAATGCATTACTTTCAGTTCCTGAATATGCAGAAAAACTATTAGAGCATTATGAAAAAACTTTCGATGATGAATTAAAACAAGGAGATTTAAATTATAATGGTTTTTAGTAAGATAAAAATATTCGTTTGCCTTTTAATTTTATTTGGAGTAAATATGGTGTCCTGTACAACTGAGAATAATGAGAATTGTATAATTTTTTGGGAATATAACCCAGAATTGTCTCTTGGATATTTGAACAGCACGGAATTTTCTGAGTGTTGTACAAAATTCCCAGGATATATAAAAATAAGTTTTTCGGAAATAAAAAGTTTTAATGAAGACTGCCAGGTTTTTGTCTTGAAAAATGAATTAAATCTCAATAAATTTGGTAAATTATATAGCAACTCCCAGAATGGGCAATTATTTGCTTCAATCATACTTGATGGTGAAATCGTTATTAATGGAATTAATGGTGATGTGCTTGCTTTAATGAGTCCCTCTACCGAATACCCAAAATTAGACAGTTTTAAATATATAATACAGGCGGCAAATAAAAAAAATATAATTATTTCAGATTGTTTACCCTGGGATATTTTTACTAAGCGAGATGACTTGGATAAAAATCTTAAAAAGCTTATTAGTGCTAAAATAAATTAACATGCAACACAAGGTATAGTGTTTTTTTCTATTGCGAAAACTATCTTGCTAAATTTGTTTGAGGAAAAGCAAAATACAATTTTTGACATAAAGCAGACGTGAATAAATAAGGAGGAAAAAAAGATGTGATTCCTGCCCGGAACAGGGTGTAAAGCTGGCAGAGAAGTTCCGTTGGCCTAACATATGGCGGTTTGTATGCATACGCGGCCAACAACCCGGTACGCTATATAGACCCGGACGGAAGGTTTGAATTTGACACGCATAATCCAAAGAGAATATTCGCCAATTTAGATGATGCAGATGATTTGGTTAACGCATCAGCATATTTGCAGGCTCCCAATTATGGTTATACTGTTACCGGTTATAGTGAGAGTTCATGCATGACTAAGAATTTTACAAGTTATAAAGAACTTTTAAAGTATGCAAATTCTCTCTATAAATTAGGACATGATGATTCTTATGGTTTTTCTTCTTCGATAAGCTATGGAGGAAAAGTTGCGCTGATTCTTGGTCTTGGGGCAGAAGGAGGAGTAATTCTAGATCCGTCTATGAATCTTTATTTATATTTCTCAGGATCTATCGGTTGTGGCATACAGACCCCTGCAACTACACGAACAGATTTGTCGGTTATGGAATATTTGCAAAAGGCGGTAGATTATTCAGGCGGAATATCGTTTGATCCAACTGAAATTGGCTTATCTTCTTCGTTAACGGCTGACATATGTCTTGGTGTTATAGGAACTTATGATTTGAACAATTCAAAGCCATCCGGTTTGCCTAATTCTTTCGGATTTGGAAGTGTCGGTGGTGGAGTTTGGAAAACATGGACGATTATAATACCTATCCATACGAAAAAGGAGCGATAGCATGTTTGATTTTCTTAAGAAAAATATTATTTATATAGCAGTTTCCTTAGCTGTTTTAGACTTTACCTCTTGTCTTTTTACAGGAATGAGAATCGACCACCTTTTTGTGTTCTTAATTGTATTAGCTTTTTCGATTATTGTTTTCTTTATGAATTGCATGCTCATTCATAAAGGATATGTAAGTGACAAGGGGGTATTTGTGTTGTTTTGCCATTTTTTATTGAGTATTATATTTTGTATGGCAAGTTTCATAAAAAAAGATGGAGGCTTTACATTTATGTCGATAGCGGCTGGGGTGCATTTTTCTACAGAGTTTATTCTTATAAAAATTTTTGACATAAAGGAATATTAATTTTATAGTTTTTTTTATACACCCCACATCTAGCGTCCCTGCGCCACCACGAACCCACCCTGCTTATGCACATCAATCGGCATTTGTGGGAATAAACAGGGGGTGCGTAAGGGATTGTAGGGGCGGCGCAGCCGTTCTCGCGAAGCGAGAATGGAGCGACAGCGAAACCCCGGAAAGCCCGACCCGCCTTTAGGCGGGGTACGCCCAGCGCAGCTTCCAGGTACGCCCAGCGAATCTTCGAGGTGTTCAAATTCGGCAAAAGCAATATGCAAGCTTTAAAAAATCTGATAACATAGGAGTGTTTTATGAGACAAGAGAATTGGAATTTCTAAGGCAAAATCAGCTTAGCATCATGCTTTTTTTGAGTGGCAGCTGCTGTATTCTTGCAATTTTGAGTTTTCTGACAAAATCCATGCCCAAAAAGAGAAGGATGTACTTAGTCTCTATACAGCTGGGGGCGGCAATTTTGCTGATGATGGACCGCTATGCCTATATTTTCCGCGGAGACCTTTCGCAGTTTGGCTGGTGGGCGGTTAGAATTTCCAACTTTATGGTCTTTTTTCTTTCCCTTTTCCTTATATATTTTTTTGATTTGTACCTTATCGATTTGTACTTGCGCGAGGGGAATCTTCCTAAAGCTCCAAAAAGGCTTTATGCCGTGGGGATTTTTCTTGCCCTTGGGGCAGTCCTTTTGGTTGTTAACCAGTTTACCGGCCTTTACTATGCCTTTGACGAATGCAACCGCTATTACCGCAACAAGTGGTTTCCTGTCTGCTACATAATTCCATATATATGCCTTCTGATGCAGTTTTCCGTTATTGTGCAGTACCGAGGCAGGCTTAGGCCGCTTGTATGGATTCCGATTATTTTGTTTGACCTTGGGCCAATCCTTTCCATTGTAGTTCAGTTTTTTGCATACGGAATTTCTTTGCAGAACCTTACGATTGTAGGCCTTGTAATTTTGCTCTACATTTTTGTGATTGTAGACATGAACAAGACCGTGGAGCAGGCCAACAAGCTCAAATTTGAGCTTATGGAGCAGGAACAGCACAAGATGCACACCTTGTTTGAGCAGACTGCGGAAGCCCTTGCCACTGCAATCGATGCAAAGGACAAGTATACCCACGGACACTCTACCCGCGTGGCAGAGTATTCCAAGCAGATAGCAATTCTTGCGGGAAAGTCAAAGGAAGAGTGCGACGAGATTTACTATGCAGGCCTTCTTCACGACATAGGAAAAATCGGTGTTCCAAGGAACATAATCAACAAGGAAGGAAGGCTTACCGACGAGGAATTTGCCGAGATAAAGAAGCACCCGGTTATGGGCAACCAGATTCTTTCCAGCATTGGGGAGTCTCCCTACCTTAGCATTGGTGCCCACTACCACCATGAGCGCTACGACGGACGCGGCTATCCGGAAGGGCTAAAGGGTACGGACATTCCAGACATTGCGCGCATTATAGCCGTTGCAGATGCCTACGATGCCATGACTTCCAAGCGCAGCTACCGCGACCCAATTCCCCAGCAGAAGGTTAGGGAAGAAATTGTAAAGGGAATGGACAGCCAGTTTGACCCCCAGTATGCAAAGCTAATGCTTCACCTGATTGACCTGGACTCCGAATACAAGATGAAGGAGCAGCAGGAAGTGCGCGAGCTTGCGGGTAAGAATGAACTCAACTGCACTGGATTCCGGCAGAAAAAGTCTGAGGGCATTGTTGTTTCCGACTCCATTACAAGGATACACCTTAGGAGCAGGGCAACAGTGGAAGAGCCTTCTGAAAATTCAATTCCAACGCTTATCCTCTTTGACTCTCTTGATGCCAGGGTTCACGAGACGGAATTTAAGCGCAAGGATTTGCTCTACCTTGAATACGCTACAATCCGCCTGGACGGAAAGACTGAATGTGTAACAGCGCGAAAGATAGAAACGGATATAAAGAAGCTTTTTACGGAATGGCCTGACTGGCTTACGGAATACAAAAAGGGTATAGACTGGGACATTGAGGCTGTGCGTCAGGGAGACCACGTTATGATTACCCTTGCAAACAAGTTCCAGGTTGTAAAAACCGTTATTGCCCTTCAGTACATTGCCCGCTGGACCTATCTTTCTATTACGGGTGAAAACTGCTTTATTTCCGATGTCCAGATAGAAAGCAAGGCTGCCCCCGCAAATGAAGGGCTTATTCCCCGCATTGCACCGGAAATTTCCTATATAAATGGGCCTGAAGGAGACATTCCCAATGTCCAGATTAACGGATGGCGGACTGCCGCAAGCGAAGCCTTCCCGGTAAAAGACGGAATGAAGATTACCTTCCACTCCCAGAGCTTTGACACCGCAAGGCTTATCTGGCACTGTCCCTTTGTTTCCCTCTTCTATTCTGATGACAAAAAGGTTAGGGGAAAGAATTTCCATGAATTTGTACTTGTGCGTCTTGACGGCGAAACATGGGATTCAGATGCCAATGCAACGAATACAATTATAATAAATAAGAGTGACCGTTTTGAAGGTTGGAATGAATGGAAAGAGGCAAACCGCAGGGGCATTGACTGTACGGTAAGCCTGAGACGTGCAGGAAGAAAAATTACCCTTGTTACAGAAAATTCAGGAATCTTTATAAGGAGCGACACTGTCCTAAAGGAAGACTTCCCTGAGGTTTATGTAGCCCTAACCGGCGACCAGTGCGCACTTACCAATATTAGGGTTTCCAAATAGATACGGGCGGGAATACCGTTGTGTAAACCAGTGCCCCGCCCGTGAGTGCATGAAGATACTCTTATTTATCCTCGACTGTTGCTTGCTGTAGGACGAGTAGCACTGTATACAAGGTTTGTTGAGTGGCCATCTTCTGTCCAAGTGATAGTCTTGGAGCTGCTGTTGTATGTTCCAAGCTCAACACCTTCAACTATTATTTTGTTGCCTCTAAGGGAATAGGAGCAAGTTTCTTCCCTTTCCCAGGTATTGCCTAGAGCAGCCTCATAAAATGCCATGGATGAGCCGTTTACGTCTAAATAAGCCCACGCTTTACAAATCACGGAAATCGTTTCCCACGATATTTTTTTCCGTTACGGCTTGACGCTGCGCTGCCAGTCGGGACCCGTTAGCTCATTTTGATTTCCGGGGTGCTTAATTGCAAATCCCCCGATAATATTGTACAATCATGCCATGAAAGAACTTGAATTAAAGTACGGATGCAACCCCAACCAGAAGCCTGCGCGGGTTTTTATGGAAGAAGGCGATTTGCCAATTACTGTAGTAAACGGCAAACCCGGTTTTATCAACTTGCTCGATGCCCTTAACGGCTGGCAGCTTGTAAAAGAGCTAAAAGAAGCAACCGGGCTTCCTGCCGCCACGTCTTTTAAGCATGTTTCCCCAGCCGGAGCTGCTGTTGGAAGACCCCTTTCCGACACCCTTAAAAAGATTTACTTTGTGGATTCAGACGCAGAGCTTTCTCCCCTTGCCTGTGCTTATGCCCGTGCCCGCGGTGCAGACAGAATGTCTTCCTTTGGAGACTTTATTGCCCTTAGCGACAAGTGCGACAAGGCAACTGCCCTGCTCATCAAAAAAGAAGTGAGCGACGGAATCATTGCCCCCGCATACGATGCCGATGCCCTTGAAATCCTTAAGGAAAAGAAGAAGGGTGGCTACTGCGTCCTCCAGATTGACCCTGCCTACAAGCCGGCAGACCTTGAGCGCAAGCAGGTCTTTGGCGTAACCTTTGAACAGGGGCACAACTTTATCCAGCTTAACGATGAATGTCTTAAGAACATCGTTACCCAGAACAAGACCCTTAGCAAAGAAGAGCGCGACAATCTCCTTATTTCCCTTATTATCCTAAAATACACCCAGTCAAACAGCGTATGCTACGTAAAAGACGGACAGGCAATCGGTATTGGTGCCGGTCAGCAGAGCCG
>DJYC01000072.1:0-22630 GCA_002448445.1 Treponema sp. UBA6988 | reverse complement strand
TCAGCAGAGCCGCATCCACTGTACACGCTTGGCAGGAGACAAGGCAGACAAGTGGTGGCTGCGCCAGAGTCCCCAGGTCCTGAACCTTCCCTTCAAGAGCGACATAAAGAGAGCCGACCGCGACAACACAATCGACGTTTACACAAGCGACGACTACGATGACGTTCTTGCAGAAGGAGTTTGGCAGAACTTCTTTACCCAAAAGCCAGCCGTCTTTACAAAAGAAGAGCGCAAGGCATGGATAGCAAAGAACACTGATGTTGCCGTTGGAAGCGACGCTTTCTTCCCGTTTGGAGACAACATTGAGCGTGCCCACAGAAGCGGTGCAAAGGTAATAGCCCAGCCCGGCGGTTCAATCCGTGACGACAACGTAATCCAGGCCTGCGACAAGTACGGCATGGTCATGGCCTTTACCGGCGTTCGCTTGTTCCACCATTAATCTTTAAACAACAAAAAGGGGATGCTCAAAGACTTACTTTGAATACCCCCTTCTATTTTTCTTAGTAAAGGGGGGGAAGTCTCCCCCTCGGCTACAATTCGTCGCATGCATGCGCACGCTCCTTATTTCCGCCTACCCCCTCTGCGGGACAATCCCTTTGCTAAGCCCCGCAACGCCCCAAGGGGGATTGGTGTTAGAATATAAATCCGCAAGTTACGAAGTAACTCGATAGCACGCGTAGCGTGCGGACAACGCCTGCTGTCTTAAACCGTCACCTTGTAGGCCCGCTTGGCTCCGGGCGGAACAAAATCAATCTGCTCAAAGTCAAAAGACAGGTCCTTGTCTCCGGAAAGCTTTTCAACTTCATTTTTTACGTTTTCGGTTACAAGAATTTCCCATGACTTTGCCGTGTCTTCACCAAGTTTGCTTGCGGCATTCACTTCTGCGCCAAAAACATCCGCAAAGCCAATGTTCAGAATGTCGCCATAGCCAAGCCCAACGCACAGCAGGATTTGCTCTTCCTCGCTTTTTGTCTTGTTGTATTCATGCAGAATCGCGTGGATTTTCTTGCAGCACAAAAGTGCCTTTTCGGGGCGCTTGAATAGCATAAGCAGACTGTCCCCCTCGCTCTTAATCAAAAATCCGTCAAAGTTTTCGATAATCGGCAGGATAAGCCGCTCGGATTCAAAAATGATTTGCATAAAGTGGATGATTCCAAACTTCTCCGTCCCCCTGGAAAAGCCGCTAAGGTCTGTGAACATGACGCACCATTTTTCGCCAAAAGAATCCCAGATGCGCTTGTCTATTTTTTCTTTGTCTGCTCCGGGTTCGAGCCGTGCCGTCATAAGGCTTTCAAGGCGTTTTTGCGGGGTAGAAGTATGCTGGTTTATAGGCATTTTTTAGCCTCCTTTTTTCTTTCAATTAAAAGTATAGCATACTTCTGGCAAAGTTCAATTAAAATATAATGCCTTACATCTTTAAGTATTGAAAGAATTTAGATTTACCTGTATTATATATTTGTGTCTGAATTATACATTGTGGGTACGCCGATTGGCAACCTTGGCGACATTACCTTCCGTGCGCTGGAAACATTCAAGTCTGTGGATGTTATTGCGGCAGAAGATACCCGCCACACCCTTGAGCTTTTAACGCATTTTGAAATCCGTAAGCCTTTGGTAAGCTGCCGCGCGCAGAACGAGGGCTTTGCTTCGGAAAAGATTATACAGATGCTGGACAAGGGGCAAAAGGTGGCCTATGCAAGCGATGCGGGCACTCCGGGCATAAGCGATCCGGGGGCGGTTCTTGCAGAAAAAGCCCGCAGTGCTGGCCACAGGGTAATACCAATTCCGGGGCCAAGCGCATTTGCAACTTTGGCAAGCGTGGCTGGTTCCGGCGGCAAGACTCTGGTCTTTGAAGGCTTTCTTTCGCCCAAGCCAGGCAGAAGAAGAAGCCGTTTGCGCGAGCTTATGGGCACTCCTGCGGCTTGCATTGTTTACGAAAGCCCCTTCCGCGTGGTAAAATTGCTGGCAGACATAGCGGAAATTGACGGTGAAAGGCGCATTGTTGTTGGCAGGGAGCTTACAAAGCTTCACGAAGAGATAAATGACGGCACTGCCAAGGAAATTTATGAGGATTATTCGTCCAGAAGCAAGGTTTTGGGTGAATTTGCGGTCTTTATTTCCGGCAACAAGGCAACTTCAAAAGCGGAAAATGAGGCTGACGGCGAGTGAGAAACACTATAAATAGCGTAGTTTTAAAGCAAAAGTGCTAAACTTTTAGAAGTCAGTTCCGATAATAAAAAGGAGGCAGGTTAATTATGATGATAGACAAGGTTTACGGGATTAACCCGGTTAACAATCTTCAGAACGCAAAGAGGGCTGCAGCTGTAAGCAATGCAAAGTCTGCACCCGATGAAATCAATGTTTCTGAAGAGGCAAAGGCTATGGCTGATGCATACTACATGCACCAGGTCGCAGAGGAAACACCGGATGTTCGCCAGGACTTAGTTGAGCAGGTTAAACTTAAGATTCAGGATCCGAACTATCTTAACGATGCAACCATCGCAGCCACGGCAGATCGTATCTTGAGCGCATACGGCCTGTAATCTCCGGCGTTTATTTAAAAAGCAGCCGTCAGGGTTAAGACTTTGTACGGCTGACTTATTCACTAGATAAAAGGCGGAACTTGTTTCCGTCTTTTTTTTTCCTATACCTATGTGAATATTTTTTGAGTATGGTTTTGCTAGGTGTTAAACGCGGAAACCAATTTGGTGTGCAACGGGAGTGGAACACAAAATTGGTTTACGCGTTTGACGAACCGCTGACAATATCGATAAATTATGTGGGAGTTAATTATGTCTGATTTTATTTTTAGGATTCAACCGAACATTGTACTGGGATCTTATACAACCAGCCGCCTTGGACAGTATATCCGCGACTACGGCAGCAAATTCATGGTTATAATAGACCCAATCTTAAAGCAAGTCGGCAATGCAGAAAAAATCACCAACACTTTAACAGACCGCAAAATAGACTTCTTTACTTTTGACGAAATTCCTGAGGGCGCAGACACCCAGGTTGTTGCTGATGCGCTGCGTCTTGCCCGCGAAGCCCACGTTCACTGCATAATTGCGGTTGGCGGTGCAAAGACTTTGAATGTAGCGCGTGCGGTAGCCTCCCTTTACCACGAAACCCACGAGCTCTACGACTTTTTGGACGGAACAATGCCCACCACAGCCCCGCTTCCTCTTGTTGCAGTTCCAACCACAATGCGCGACAGCTTTATCTTTACGAACTGCATCACAATAAATGATGCCCGCTCTTCAAAGGTAAAGATTCTTAAGACCCAGCCCAATTTGTGCAAGCTTGTCCTCTTTGACCCCAACCTTACAAGCACTTTGACGGAAAACCAGACCGCATCCATGGCAATAGAAACGCTTTGTCTTGCAACCGAAGCATATTTGAACCAGAAGGCAACCTTCTTTAGCGACATGATTGCAGAAAAATCCGCTGAACTTTTGAGCTACGCAATGGACGGTTCGCCAACTCTTACAATTACGACTCCTCAGGAAGTTCTTTACAGCCAGGCCGGTTGTATGGCATCTTTGGCAGCCGCTTCCAGTTCAATCGGAGCAAGCACACTGCTTTCGCTCTGCATTAATGCCCGCTACAAGATTTCCCGTTCACTTTCAACTTCAATCTTGTTCCCGCACATCATAGAAGATGCCGCTAAATTCCGCTCAGACCGCCTTGCAAAGCTTTCTCGCATAGTCCGTGCTTGCCCACAGGAGACCCCTGACAACGAAGCGGTTACGGCTTTTGCAGAGTATGTAAGGCAGCACATTGCCAAGGCTAACCTTCCGGCCCGCCTAAAGGACCTGAATGTTTCCATTGAGCAGCTTTCTCTCTGTGCAGAAGATGCAGGGGAAATTGAGCTTATAAACTCAATGCAGCGCAGCATGACAAGCGACGACCTGTTTGACATAATCAAAACCGCGTACTAATATGCGGGTATGATAGACCCAGAAAAACTCTTTCAGCTAGGGGCCGGCCAAAAAAGACGCAAGCTGGCCCTTTGTTTTGGTGAACTTGAGCGCGACATTGCAGGTATTGCAGAAAAAGGCACAGAATATAACTTTGCCAAGATGAGCCGTGCTGACTACACAAAAGCCCTTGTGCGGATTGTGCTCCAAGACCCAAAGCTTTCCCCAGATGCATATTCCCAGCTAAATTCCCTTTTGGAAACCCAGCCATTTGACGAAAGGCGGGTCTGCAACTTGGCAAGAAACGCACTTTTGGCCATAATAGGCACTTTTCCAGCAGAGTGGGACTTGGTGATTGCCCCACATTCAGCAGAAGGCAATACAGTAGAAAACCGCAAATTCTTCCCTGGAGTATGTGTTTACGCAGAAGACATACGCTCTCCCTTTAACGTGGGCTCCATCTTCCGTACCGCAGAGGCTATGGGCTGCGAAAAAGTCTACATTTCCCCCCAGTGCACGGATCCGGCTCAAAGCAAGGCTGTTAGAAGCTCAATGGGCTGCATAGAAACCTTGGGCTATACTCGCTGCTCTTTGGATGAGCTGCCCCAAGACAAGCCCATATTTGTCCTTGAAACAGGCGGAACTCCAATTGGGGAATTTAAATTTCCAAAAGAGGGGATTGTAATAATAGGCTCTGAAGAACTGGGGGTTAGCCCGGAAGCCTTAAGGAAAGCCACCTACGGGCATGTGACCATTCCCATGACGGGGTTAAAGGCCTCTCTTAACGTGGGAGTTGCCTTTGGAATACTAATGCAGGCCTGGGTGCAGGCTTTGCAAAACCAAGCCTAGCCCATGGATAAAAATTGCTTCCATGCAATTTTTATCCATGACTTTTCTTACGAAAAGTCACAGGTTGCTTTGCAAAGAGATGACGCGCCATCCGTGGCGCTGCTTGTTTTAGAAAGGTGGGGAAAAATGCCAAGGAGTCTGGCCGGACACGGAGTGCCGGACACAGTAAACCAAGGCCTGTGCTCCAAAAAGAGAAAAGAAAGAATTTTTTAGTGCTGTTCCTTCTTAAAGGAATTGTCCAGCTTGTCTGCCAAGACTTTAAGAGCTTCTTCGCTAGTAATGCCAAACATTTTGAGGGCGGAAGGTTCTATGAGGGAATAGTCAAAGTTTCCTTCGCTGTAATGTGAAAGCATGTCTGCAAAGTAGATGAGCGTGGTAATCTTGCGGAAGTCCTCCGGTGCGCTAAGCGGGTCGTGGTGGTAGCGGATTGCATTGATGATTACTTCCGGGAAGTTCCACTTTTTTGCAATTAGGGAGCCAACGTCTCCGTGGTTTACGCCTGCAAACATACGCTCAAAGAGGTTCTTGGAAACTCCGCGTTCCTCGCACATGGCACTTATTTTGTCCAGAACTTCGGGATGGGCTGTCTCAAAGATGATTTTACCCATGTCGTGCAAAAGGCCACAAACGTAGCTGTCGTCAACGCATTTTTTGTCTGTGCGCAGGAAGTTGCGTGCCAGGTTGTATGAATAGAAGGCTATTCTGTATGCGTGGGTCCAGAGAGCCTTAATTTCTTCGTTGGAATCTTCGGTAAGGGCTTTCATGGAGCCAATACTATATAGAAGGTTTTTGATTCCCCTAAGGCCTACAAGCTTTACAGCGTCGCCAATTGAATGGCATGGCGTAGACAAAGAGAAGGCCGCAGAGTTTACAAGCTTAAGCAATTCGGTTGTAAGGGAAACGTCGTTGGAAATCTTAAGCGCAATGTCGCTCATCTGGCTGTTGGGGTCGTTGATTATCCTGTTGATTTCCGTAATGTTTTCCGGGAATTCAGGAAGGCCGTCTATGAGCTTAACAAATTCGCTAGAAATGTCTGTGATGTCGGATGTGGACTTTCCGCTGAAAGGCAGAATCATGCGGGTTATGGTTTCGCCGTTTTCGCTTATAACCTGGTAGTTTTCTTCTGTAACGCCTATTTTCTTTAGTACAAGAATCATGATTACAAGGCCAAGTCCTGCACCTTCGCTGTCGTCCAGAAGGGATGCGATTCCTTCTTCTACGGAATTGTACATCTGGGCACGGGTAATCTTGTCGTGGATGCGCTTGTATTCAAAATTCGTAAGTTCTACGCGGTTTCTAACTTCCACCTTGATTTTGTTGTTGCGGGTCTGCATGGAAATTTTTATGTAGAGCCCCTTGTCCTTTTGCTGGTTAAGGTAGTAGTTTATGTTGGACATGGTGTCCATCTTGAAATTCTTCATTCCAAGTTCATAGTCAGCCTTGTCGTTTATGTCTAAGCCTTTTTCTTCAAAATAAACGCGCTTTGTGTTGGCTTTTTTTCCGTTGTTGGCAAGCTCTTTTAGGCAGTAGATAAGGCTGTCTGCCATTTGAGCCTGATCCAGTTCGGTCAAAAAGGTTTTTAGGATGTCACACGCATATTCCTCTATTTCGTGGGGAAGGGTGTAAGTAGTGACTGTTAGCGGAATTCCAGATTCTATGGCCTTGCGGACTTTTTCTACGTCAACTTTAATTCTTTTTTCTTGTGCCATTTAATTTCCTTATGCTTAGGGTCTTAGCCCCTTTTATTAACTATACCACAATTATTAAAATATTCAAATAACATCTGGCAGAATTATGATTTTTCCGCTAGAATACTTATCATGACAAGCCAAACTTTAAGCCAACTCCTGGTTTTGCTCCTCTGCGGCATTTCCAGCGTGCGCATTTTTTTTATACAGGATACCCGCTCGGATCCAATAGCCACCGTTCCGTCCATTGCAGTAGTGGTTTCGCTGATGAACATTCTGGCATTCGGATGCGGTCCAATCGAATGTGCAAACCTTGCACTTTCAATTTTTGCCTTTATAATAAACTTCCGCTCGCTCTTGCGCTTTAGGGCCAAGCTGGTTGTTGACCACTACAGCATTCTCTTTGTCCTTAGCTCCATATTGAATTTGATTCTTGCGGCAGTGCTCCTGGTTTTTGTGCTTTACTACAGGCCGTCAAAAGCAAACCTTAAGAAATTCAATGTAAGAGAAAGCTCTTATTCATTTTACGGCAATTTTTCGCAGGGATTTAAGCGAATCGACAAAATTTTTGCCCTGAATTCAGCGCTGGTAAAAAGGTACCGGGCGCTTTCTCCAAAATCTCAAGACGCAGCCACTTCCGCTGGAGATTCAGCTTCTGCAGAGGATGAAAACATCGTGCTTTTTGTTCCCAATGAATGTTCTGCAATCCAGGACTACGAGCCAATACTTGTAAAGCTTGCCCACGACGGCTATACGGTCTATGCGGCGGACTTCTTCCCGGAGGACCTGCACTGGTTCAACGATTGGCGGGACTTTAAGCCTTTCAGAAGGCCCCTTATGCGGTGGGCTAAGCTCTACAACAAGAAGGCCTACAAGGAGGCCACTATGCAAAAGCATCAGAATCTCCTTGATTCCTATAATTCCCTTGCAAAGATGCTGGACATAAAAAAGGGAACTTTTGTCTTTGCCCTGTCTGACGATGGCCTTAATGACGGTGGAGCTGTCCTTCATTCGGCAAGCCCTGACCTGATTTTTGGCAGCTTTGACATAGGTGATGTTCCTGGAAACCCCACTCCTGGCTACGGACCTGTTCAACAGACGGACCCCATCTTTGCCCGCTTCCTTGGGCTAAAACGGGACCGTTCCCTCTACATGCCCAGCCACATTGCAACTGTCGCCGAAGAAAAAATCCGTGTGACACAGGAAATAACGGCGAAAGTCCTTGGAAGCAAGGAAAACTGAACGAAAGGACCTTGCCTTCGTCCGGGGCAAAAGCCTTATGGTAATCGACAATAATTATTTTATTCTATATAATATCTGGGCGGTTTCAAACAGAGACAGACTTTTGAAGCCGGCTCTATAATACAATATTCGAGGAATCCGATGCCTGAAAAAAAACTCAGTTCAAAAAAAATGTGGCCCTTGTCGCTTTGCACACTTGTAATCCTGGTTGACCAGATAACAAAAGCCCTTGTTGTAAAGTACATACCTCTGCTCGGAACATCACTTGATGGAGTGATACAAGTCTGCGGCAAGTACCTCTGGTTCATACACGTGCGCAACAAGGCCGTGGCATTCAGCATGGGCTCATCGCTCCCCGCAAGTCTAAGGGCAATCCTCTTTGCGGCAATCCCCTTCATAATCATACTGCTGGTGTTCGGAATCTACTTCCGCAACAACGAGTTTTCAAACCTTCAGCGCTGGTCCATCTGCGGAATCCTTGGCGGTGGAATTGGAAACCTCATAGACCGCTTCTTTAGGCCAGACGGGGTCGTTGACTTTATAAGCTGCTACTTCTGGAACTTATTTGGACTTGAAAGGTGGCCCACATTCAATATTGCGGACACTGCGGTGGTTGTCTGCGGAATTCTTTTTGTAATTGCCTGCGTCCTCTATATTCCTTCAAACTCAAAGCGCAAGGGGGCAAAAAATGAATAAAAATACATTTACCCTTCTTTTTACCCTTGTATCTACGGTAGTAAACATAATCCTTACCGTGGCTACGATTGCACTTCTTGCAGTGATTTTTATGGTTGCATGCAAAATGCTGGGCTGCAAGGACGGCAACGTTATTTACATGGGCCTTTTGGTCTGCTTTGTCGTCGGAATGTTCCTGAATTTCTATTTCTTTTCCAAGCTTACTGTTTGGGCGGTAAAGAAATTCAACCTTGCTCCAAAGCTTAACAGCAGCTTTGTGGCCCGTCAGCTTCCAGACGGTGCAAAATTTGCAAAAGAACTCCCCCAGGAAAAAAAGAAAAAGACTGTAATGCCCCAGTCCGTACTTGAGCCTGAGGAAGAAGAAAAATGGAATGGAGCAAGTCCAACCTACCAGAATTTTGGCATTGATGAACTTAAACGCGGCCTGGAAAAGAATAATGAAGAAGCCCAGGCTCTCATAAAGGAAAGGGAAGAAGAAGCCCGGGCGTGGGAAGAATCTAAAAAAGGCAAGTCAAACGGATAATGCTATTGGTTCTTTAGCTGCATGGTACTCTGGCTTGAACTGTGGAGCACTCTCTTACCTTTGCCTTGGAATTGAGCCTTTGTGCCAAAGCAGGAAACAATCAGCAATATTAAAAATGCCACCACCAATGGAATGTAATACCGTTTTTTCATCATACTTTTTATCCTTACAACATTTAGAATATATCTTTTAAATCGGAAGAATATTGTTTTTTTTGAATTTATATCGAAATTTGATTATTTTTTATCAAAAAAACGAGAAAAAGGGTTTTGCACATAAAAAAAGCAGGCCTTTACAGCCTGCCAACCTGATGGTTTTTCGTCCTTATCAATAACCGTCGCTCATGCTACGGTTAATATCCCTCTGGTACAGTTCCTGATAGACCATGCTGCGCTTCTTAAGTTCGTCCTTGCGCTCCTGTGGGAAGGGCAAGAATCTCCAGAAGATAGCACGCACTTCTTTTTCAAGCTTCTGCGTTCCGTTTGCTTCCTTTGTCATCCACAAGATGTAATCTTCTATAAAGAAGGACTTTAGGTCGCCCTTAAGCTTTTTGTTGTCAATGTACTGGTAATACTGGCCGGTCAAACCTTCAGACATCCAGTCAAAAGAAGCCTTTTCCTTTGCAACCTGCCATCTTAGGTCTGCAACAGCCGTAAGACAGGCAATCTTTAGGTTGCGGGGATACATAGGAATTACAATGCGTCCACGGCTTGTTATGCGGTTGTAGCGGTCAAATGGTTCCCAGCAGAAGCCGTTGTCACCGTATGTTGGTACCAAAAGAACATAAGGAACTATGCGGTTTGGCACGTTCCTGTGGATGCGGCAGAAACAACCCGGGTCAATCGATTCAATCCAGGCAAGCTCGCGAAGTACGTTCTCGCGGAAGCCTGTTTCCTTGTCGTTGCAGTGGTTGAATTCGCGGGTAAGGATGGGGAACTGGTTTCCCTGGCGGCCACAAGTCATCTTTGCCATCTGGCGGATTGTGGTCATTTCCTGCATTATGTCTTCAAGGCCAACATTTGCGCTTTCTTCCGGCATTCCCTGGGCCTTTTCGTCCAGACTTTCGCGGATTTCCTTTGCTTCCAAAAGCTCCTTTATATAGCCCGCACAATCGCGGTCAACTTTCTGCACGGTACGCAGCAAATTTGCCAGTTCTGCAAAGCCCTTGCGCTGGGTTTCATCGTAGGGGTGAACGTGAGGTTCTAGGCCTATGAACTGTGAGTGGGAGAAAATGTCTTCCAAACGGTCGCGGATTTGGCTTTCAAGGCGCTCACGCTCGTGTTCCTTTGCAGAAACAAGGTTGTCTGCGCTTGCAATTTTACCGCTGTTCTTGCTTATAAGCTGTGAAAGGCGGGCTTGGTCAGCACCGGGCCCTCTCTTTTTGGAAGGGCCAACTTCGTCCGTAACGCTTAATGTAAGGCGGCCTGAGGCAACTTCCTTAATCCATTCGTCAGCGTACATAATCGGTTCGCCGGTGACATTCTGGAAGATTGAGCGGGAGAAGAAGTCCTTTTGCTCTGCTGTGAACAAAGACGGAAGCACTACGCCAAAGCGCATTGCCATACGTTTTGGCATTGGAGTCTTTGGATTTGCCATCTTTGGGGCAAGTGAGCGCAGGAAATTCCACCAGGAAGCCACAATGTTCTGGCGGTAAACCGCACGGTCCTTCTTGTCTTCGGTCTTAAGGTACTTGGAAAGCAGCATGTGCAAACGCTGGGCACTTTCTCCCTCGCCGCTAAGACAAGTCTTGTAATATGTAGTGTCATCAAAAACAGCGCTGGGGGTGTCTTCAAAATATTTTTCTATCGGCTTGAACTGGGTTTTGCTTAAGTCTACAGGGAGCGGAGACTGGTCGCTTTTGTCGTCGTCGTCATCTTTTGCATAGCGTTCAGTGGTCACCTCAAAGCCCATTGGGGAGTTGTCGCCGTTTGCAGCATTATCGGCACCATCGTCATAATCCTGCTCCATGCTGGCTTCAGACTGCTCCAAAAGAGCCGCAATGCCAGGGTCAATATCATCATTGTCGCTCATATCTAATTCTCCACTAATATATAGAAAATTATAACATGGGATTTTGATTCTATCAAGTTAATTTCAGTTTTTTACGTCCTAAAAAGACAGAGAAACTTCCCCAGTGCTTAGTTCTTGTTTGCTGCCGTCTTCTTTTTTTACGATAAGGGCTGCGCTGTCACTTATGCCAAGGACTGTTGCCGTGTAAGCCCTGCTTTCATCTCCGATTGTGGGGCTTACCCTTACACTGCGGCCAGTGAGCATGGAAAGGCTTTTGTATTCTTCCATTATATTCTCGTTGGAATCAAGGCTTTTTAGGATTTCGTACATGCAGGCTGCCAAAAGTTTTGTTCTTGATGCTGATGTAGTTTTCTTTCCGTCAAGAATTCCACCGGCTTTGTCTTTTAGTTCATCCGGCAAATTTTCGTCTGCCAAAATGTTTATTCCAATTCCCACGATGGCACATTCAAGTCTTCCGCTTTTGGGATTGGTAATTCCTTCCGTAAGTATTCCGCAGATTTTTTTTTGTTCAATATAAATGTCGTTCACCCACTTTATTGAACATTGAATTCCAAAAATCTTTCTGATTGCCCTGCACACGCCAACAACGCTCGTTATCGTGTACAGGTAGGGGTCTTTTACGCCTGCGTTCGGAACGTATGCAAAGGAAAAATAAATTCCGCTCTTTGACGGGGAATAAAATTTGCGCCCCATCCGGCCACGGCCAGCTGTTTGTTCTGCTGCCGCCAAAAGCCTTTTGTGAAAGCAAAGCCCTTCTTTTGTAAGTGTGGAGACTCCATCACTTTCGCAAAGCAGGGAATTTCCTTTTGAATAAACCTGCTCGTTAAGCTGATTCAATAGTTCAGTGTTTGTGCTTCCGATTGTGTCGTATAGAAAAACCTTCTCCCTGGAAAAAAACTCATCGGAAAGCAGGCCTGAGGAATTTTTTATAGAATCAAAGTCTTTCCAAAATTCCTGGGTTGTAAATAAGTCTTCTGTCTTGGGATTTTCCATTTTAGTTTTTTCCAAGAACCGTAAAGTTTTCAACCCCTGCGCTAAAGGTAATTCCGCTTCCTGTTTGTTCAAGGCATGGGAGGGTGCGGATTGCTTCTATTACAGCTGCCTTTTTTTCGTGTTCGGTAACAATCATCAGCATTTCTTTTTCTGGAACAATGTGCATGCCAAAAAATTTTACGTCGTCTTCGCGGGCTGTTCCCCTTGCGTTAAGTACGGTTCCACCGCCAGCTCCTGCTTTGCGTGCGGCAGCCATTGCATCGTCTGCATAGCCTTTGTTTACAATCACACAAATCAAATCCTGCCTTGCTTCTGAATCTTTCATAGAGCCGTCTCCTCCGCTAATAATTCCCTTCTTTAAAAAAGTGTCTGCATTCAGCGTAAACATAATGCCAAAATTCCGCCTCTCTTTTTTACAGGCATCTTTTACGGCGTCAATTATTTTCTTCATTCCGCTTTCTTCGTTAAGGATAAGGACAATATCCTGAGTGGCTCCACCCAGCCCCAGAACGGAAAGCACAGGGCTTGCGCTAATCATCCTTCCCATCAGAACTGTTCCTCCCCAGCTGCCTGCCCCGACTGCTGCGTCAGAAACAAGCTCTGCCTTGTTGTGCGGAACTGCGGCAATAAGCAAGTTGTAACTGCTCATTTTGTCCTAGCCCTCCTTTGTTTTAGTCTGAATATTATTCCCAATACCTGAATCGCAATAAGGGGTGTCATTGCAACCAAGGCTATAACGCCAAAGGCATCCGTTACAGGGTTTCCTCCACAGGCAAGGGAAGCTCCCAATGTAAAAGAAAGAATGAATGTGCTTGTCATTGGACCGCTTGCAACTCCGCCTGAGTCAAAGGCAATGGCCGTAAAAAGAGGCGGGCAAATAAATGAAAGAAAAAGAGCAAGTGCGTAGCCGGGAAGCAGAATGTACCAAATGCTAAAAGAAAAAAGAAGCCTAAGCATGCTAAGCCCAATGGAAACCGCAACTCCGGCAGAAAGGGCGGCCAGCATAACCTTGCGCTTGATTGTACCACCGCTTATGCTTTCCACCTGTTCAGTAAGAACCCAAACTGCCGGTTCTGCGCAAACAACAACCGCACCAAAAAGAGTGCCTGTTCCGCAAAGAAGCAAAAGCCACCAGCCCCCCTCGGTAGATGCAGCCTTTCCCAAAAGTCCACCCAGGCTTTGTCCTGCGGGCATAAAACCGCCGTTCACACCGGTAAGAAAAAGCACCAAGCCTGCAAAGCTGTACAAAAGACCCTTTATCATTCGCCTTACCTGGAAAGGTGGCATTTTAAGCAAAAAAATCTGAAAGACTATGAACATTGCAACAAGGGGAAGCAGGGCCATGCTAACTTCCTTAAAGACAGAAGGAAGCTCGCTAAGAAAAACATAGAGCCCTGTAGCAGAACCCTTTCCGCTGCTTTCTGCCGCAAGAAAAGCATCTTTTGCCAAAGAAGGGTTTGAATTTGTAAAGTTCTGCAATATTCCGTAAAAGCAAACGGCCGCAACAGGCCCAACGGATGCAATGCCTGTTAAGCCAAAAGAGTCGTCTGATGAATTTTCCGTTGAATTTTTTGATTTTTCCAATGCTGCCCCAGAGTGAATTTGCCCCTTGGAACGAACAGCCGCAACACCCACGCCCAAAGCCATTATGAATGGAACCGTCATTGGCCCTGTTGTTGCACCGCCTGCGTCAAAGGCAATCCCCTGGAATTCGGAAGGGCAAAAAAATGCCATGGCAAAAACCGCAGCATAAGAAAGCAGAAGGATGTATTTTAGCTTTAGGCTAAGCATTGTGCGCAAAAGGCCTATAACAACAAAAAGACCAATTCCCGCCGCAATCATAAAAATAAGAGCCCACTTGTTCACGGCAGGGGAAACATTTTTTATCTGTCCCGCAAGCACCTGAACGTCTGGCTCTGCAACCGTTACCATAAAACCAATTGCAAAGGAAACCCCAAGCAAAAGAGGCAGGCTTCTCTTTGCAGTAAGGGCCGCACCGCTGCGCTCCCCAATGGGCAAGATTCCTATGTCCACGCCCAAAAGAAAAACCGTAAGCCCCAGAATCAGCAGAACTCCGCCAAGAATAAACCGTACAAGCAGGTCGCTGCCAAGCGGGGCAATGGTTAAGCCCAGAATAAGGACTATAGCCATTATGGGTAGGACAGAAGAAATTGTTTCTTTTAGCTTTTGCAACAGGTTCATGGCTTAATTCCTAATTATTACGAAAATTTATTTGTAGCAGTTCCAGCCTTTTTCGGTAATGCCTTGAACCCATTTTTTTGCCATTTCTTTTGCACCTTCAAGGTTGTGTTCCCTGTAGTTGCCACATTCTTTTTCCGTAGCTGCAGGAATTGGCTTGTCCCAGACGGCAACTTTTTTTAGCACGTTAACAAGGCGCTCTGCAATCCAGGATTCCTCGTGGTCTCCCCAGACCGTAAAATAAAAGCCCGTGCGGCAACCCATGGGGCTAAAGTCAATTACGATGTTGGGCATTTCGTCGCGTATGTATTCGGCAACAAGATGCTCAAGCGTATGGATTGTACCGTTTTCCATAAATTCCTTGTTGGGCTGGCAAAAGCGGATGTCGTATTTGGAAACAATGTCCCCCTTGCGTCCTGTTTTTTCGGAAGCAAGCCTTACGAATGGGGCCGTAACCTTTGTGTGGTCCAGATTGAATGAATCAACATTGTACTTTTTCTTTTCTTCTGACATATTTTCCTCCATATACTACTTTGCAAATTAGAACAAGGGAATCATATTGCGCACCAAAGCCGCACTCAATTCAGCGGCAGTTCCTTCGTTAAAGCTGTAGGCGTTCTCTTGCATGTCATCAGCCATGTCGCTCATACAGCGGATGATCACAAATGGAATGCCGTTAAGGTAGCAGGCATGGGCAATCGCAGCCCCTTCCATTTCTACGCAGGCAGGATTGCATATCTCACGGATGTGCTTTTTAATTTCCTTGTCGCTAATGAACTGGTCTCCTGTGGCAATGCGGCCTGCAATCAGCTCGTGCCCCTTGGCTTCTTTTAGCGAGGCAAATGCAATCGTTGCCGCATCGAGCATCTTTTTGTCTGCGGGAAAGTCGGAGCACTTCATCTGCGGAACTTCGCATGCCTTGTAGCCAAAGCCCGTTGCGTCCATGTCGTGGTAAAGGGCATCCGTGCTGGCAACAAAATCAAGCACTTTAAGGCCAGAAGCCATTGCGCCCGCAATTCCTGTGTTTATTACATGCGTTACCCCAAACTGAATGGCAAGACGCTGGGCACACAGGGCGGCGTTTACCTTTCCCACCCCGGACTTTACCACAACGACGGCAACTCCGTCCAAAAGCCCTTCGTAAAATTCACAGCCGCCGGCAAGTGTAGTGCGGACGGAAGACTCTCCCGGCAAAGGCAAAAGCTCAGACTTGAGCGTCTTAACTTCAACGTCCATTGCGCCAATAATACCAACTTTTTTCTGCATAAAAATTCCGCCTTAACTTTAGCCTACTTGAGCCTGTCTATAAAAATCCTGCGCTTTTCCGGATCATCGCTTTCCTTAAAAAGAATGGCAATGTTTCCAATAATGCGCACCAAAGTTGCACCTGTGTCTTCTGCAAGCTTTAGGGTCAGTTCCTTTTTTTCATCCCTGAAGGCATTGAATTTTACTTTAACAAGTTCACGGTCGTTCAAAAAAAGACCAACCTGTTTTTCCAGGGCTTCCGTTACGCCGGCCTGACCAACTATTACCAGCGGCTGAAGGGGATGCGCCAGTTTTTCAAGACCGTGGCGCTGCTTACTGCTTAGTTCTATCATAATACCATAATATCCAAAATTTGCCGTGCTTGCAATATGAAAAAATCTTGACAATATAATTTAACAATGTTATATTAACGTTGTAATGCAAAGTTAGCGAGGTTTGCCATGCGGAATGCCAATCCACAGATAATTCCCCTGATTAAGCAGAAGACTTTGGAGCTTCTTATGGAAGCAGAGCCTTCCCAGATTGGAATGAGGGACATTGCAAAAAAATGCGGGATAACTGCAACGAATATCTACCACTATTACAAGGACAAGGACACGCTTTTCCAAGCCATAGCCCTTGACTACATCCGGGAGCTTAACGAAAGGATAAAGGCTGCCGCAGTAAAGGGACGGAGTGCAAAGAGCCAGGTAAGGAATGCCGTTAATGCCTTCTGCGACTGGAGTTTTGAAAACCCCCGGCTTGCCCTTCTTGTAATGCAGGGAATTAAATCCGCAGACACTCTTCCCCCGGAACTAATAGAAGAATATTACATCTGCAACCGCACCGGAGAGGAAATCCTAAAAAAAGCAATTGCGGAAGGAAGCGCTTCTTCTGCCAATCCCCGCCTTGATATTGGCCTTTTGGTTTCGGGACTGTGGGGCTGCATAGAAGCTGTCATTCTAAAAAAATGTGACGTTGAATACTGGGACAAAGGAAAAAAGTTTACGGATGCTTTTGTTAAGCTGTGGATAAAATCTGTTTTTGGAGATGAAAAATGAAGGTGCTGATTTTAAACGCTTCGCCAAGAAAGACAGGCAAGGTTTCGCAAATTCTTGGTGCAATGGAAAAAAGGCTTAAGGCAGACGGCCACGAAACAGAATTTGTGGAAGTGAACAGGCTGGACTTTAAGTGCTGCATTGGCTGCATGAAGTGCCGCGAAAAGGGAGACTGCATTCTTCCTAAAGACGATGCCCACCGCATAGGGGCTTCGCTTAAAGCTTGCAATGCAATTGTGGTAGGCTCCCCTGTCTACTGGGGAAACATAAGCGGAAAGCTAAAAAGCCTCTTTGACCGTCAGGTTGCCCTGATGATGGGAGAAAGCAAAATGGGCATTCCAATTCCCCTGCTAAAAGGAAAAAAAGCCCTGATAGTAAACGCCTGCACAACGCCTTTCCCGCTCAACATTCTTGCCGGGCAGAGCACAAAGGCTTATGCGGCCGTAAAAGAAATACTTTATTATTCGGGTGTAAAAATAAAAGGAAAGATTATGCTTGCCGGAACAAAAAACATGCAGGCATTGCCGGAAAAAATAATTAGTCGTGCAGAAAAACTCGCAAAAAAACTGGAGAAATAACAATGAAAAAACTTGTCACATTTTTAGCACTTGGAATTACACTTGTATTTTCTTTTGCCTTTGCAAGAGAAGTTACTGTTTCCGTTGGAGCAGGCCAATGTTGGAAGCAGAAAAGAGAGCCTCAGTTTGCCGTATGGCTTGAAGACGAAGAGGGAAACTTTATCCGCACCCTTTACGTAACCGAGCGGGCAGGAAAAAAGAGCTGGTGGTTTGCTCCCAAGGAGGGCCGCCCAGAATCTCTCCCTGTCTGGTACCACAAATCCAAAAACGAAGCCCCAAAAGCAAAATCCTCATCGGCAAAAAAAAGCGGGGAGGCAAACATTGATGCAGTTACAAGCGCAACCCCAAAAGGCGGCGTAATTTTTACGGCTGAAATTGGTGAGGGCAACTGCAAAATCTTTGCAGAGTTCAACACCAGCTTTGACTACAACGACAGCTACACAAAGAAAAACAGCGGTGTAAACGGCCAGCCATCCGTAGTCTACACGGCAAGCATCCCATCCTCATTTGAAGAAAGAGAGATACGCCTCAATCTAACCGGCACCGGTTCTCCCGACGGCAGTGACGGAAAGATACACCCGCTTTCTCCCTTGCTTACCACCGCGCTAAAAATCGTAAAGGCTGTTTCGGTAACGCGCTGAAATTGGTATCTGGCAAACGCTTATTCTATAGAATATTTTGCAACTATGGTATATACTTGCCTCTATGAAAGCAGTGCCAAATTACACAGTTATTTACTTTGACAACGACATTGTAGTCCTTAACAAGCGCTCTGGGCTCTTGGTTGCCCAGGACCGCTACGATGCGGATGCCCCGCGCCTTGATACGGAAGCATCCAAGGAATTTGGAAAGCTTTTTGCCGTCCACCGCATAGACAAGGACACGAGCGGACTTGTAATCTATGCCCGCAATGCAGATGCCCACCGCAGCCTGAGCGTTCAGTTTGAGGAGAGGGGCGTAAAAAAGACCTACCACTGCCTTGTAAACGGCCATCCCCTCTGGGAACAAAAGACCGTTGACCTAAAGCTTGAGCCTGACGGAGATTCCAAGCACCGCACTATTGTAAACCCCCGCGGAGGGAAAATTTCCATAACGGACTTTAGGCTGATTGGAAACTGCGGCCCCTACAGCTGGATAGAAGCCTGCCCCCGCACCGGCCGCACCCACCAGATACGCGTGCACCTTTCCTCGCTGGGACTTAGCATTGTTTGCGACCCGCTTTATTCCGGTAACCAGAAGCCTGTCCGCCTTAGCGACGTTAAGCGCAAGTGGAACGGGGACGTGGAGGCAGAAAAACCTCTTCTTAGCCGCCTTGCCCTTCATGCCTACAGCCTAAAGATTGAGCATCCAAGCAATGCCCACGAGATGACTTTTACCGCACCCTATCCGCGCGATATGGAGGCTGTGCGAAAGCAGTTTGCAAAGATTTTTAAGGTTGACCCCTTTGAGCCTATAAATGAAGCTGGAGGAATTCAGCAAATTCAACAGGAAGACAATAATGACAAGGAATAAAGATGTTGAGGTTGGGCTGAGAACTGATATGTATACGGTCATTGAGCCTGCCGAAATGACTTTTTCTCGCCATATATGGTGGGGGCGCAGCAAGACATTGCTTCTGCTGCTATTTGCTCTCTTGTATTTGCTAACATGCCCAAATTTGTATGCAAAGGCTTCGGACTTTCATTTTTCTGTGGAAGCTGACGTGACGGTGCGCTTTGCAGAACAGGGTGAATATGTTTTTTTGAACGTAGATTCTGCTGGCAGGCGGACTCTCAGTTACCTGGAATGGCAGCAAAAACCCCTTTTTATGCCTAGGGCAAAAGTGAGCGCGGGCTGGAAGAACCTCTACATATCTGCAAGCGCCAGAACCGCCATTCCGGCACGGTGTGGCTCTGTTTTTGACTCCGACTGGATGAATGTTTCCTACTTTCCCAACTGTGCAGCTGAATATGCAAACATAAAGACAAACTACACCGAGAGCGACTGCAAGACAAACTACTACTATGAATTCTCAGGCGAGCTTTCCTACATGTTCAATGTGGCAGACTCACTCTCTTTTTCCCCCTTCGCAGAACTTTCCTACGTTCATTCATTTTTTTCTGCCATGGGGGCATCTGGTTCCTATTACAACAGGAACGGAACAGAAGCAAACGTCTACTACGGAAGCTATAACGATGCGGATAACAGTTACGATATAGAGATTGGCGGTGATGAAGTGCTTAGTCTTGAGAGGGCTGTGCTCCAGGCATGGCTTGGCGGCCGCTTTAACATGGAAATTACCACAAAGCTGGACATGGGCTTTTCCATGGCGGTGAACCTGTGGACTTTTGTTCAGTCGCTGGATTCCCATTTGGTTACGGGGGTCTATTATCTTGATGAAATTGAGGACAATTTTGGCGGAATAAGGGCTGAACTTGACTTTGCATATAATTTTTCCAAGAAAAGCAGCCTGGTTTTTGCAACAAAGTATACCGCCTTGCAAACCATGGAAGGAACTGCAAAGTCTGCCGCATGGGAAAATGCCTCTTACGACGAGTATTTTGACTGCTCCTACTGGCAAAACGGAAAATATTACAAGTACACGAGCGGTTTTGATTTTTCTTCTATAGAATTTACCCTAGGCTATAGGTATGCCTTTAACTAGGCGGCCAGCAAATGCCGGTTTATCGAATGTTAAATGAACTGTCATCCTGAGCTTGCCCGAAAAAAAATCCTTCCGTGGATTTTTTTCGGGATTGCAGAATCGCTTTGCAATTCTGCACGTTGTTAACCCGCCCTCCATGGCTCGATATTTTTTGGCAAGAAACAAATACGTTCCCTGAGCCTGTCGAACCATGGAAGGATGGCGGTACAGATGCCGAATCCACATTCGTAGCAAGTGCGTGCGAATGTGGCGTAGCAGTTCGGCATGACGGTTTGTTGTGCTAATGGCAGTTTGGGGGAATGGCAATTTTTGGGCAGTAATAAGTATGTCCCTTTTTTCCGATATTAAATGTTGTTGAATACCGGGGTTTTAGGGGCCACAAACATACGCACTTGCTTTGTTTGTGCTAGGAGAAGGGGTTGCGGAAGACACGACAAAGCGCAGCGACTCGTGGCTGGAGCGAGGGGAAGACCTTCCCCCTTGGGGAATTCTAACAATTCGGCTATTTTAATGTAGACTGATTTGTATTTTCATAGTATAATTAAGAAAAATTTTAGATTCCATATATTGGATGTTTAGGAGTTTTTATGGCAATGAAAGAATTGAATCGCTTTGATACAAATGCAAAGCGCAACGTTCAGATTGCAACAAAACTTACTGCCGTTATTGGTGCGGTTGCGCTTGTTTGTTGCCTTGGAATTGCATTTATTTCCATTTATATTTTTAACAGAAACCTCCGCACAGATACTAAGAATACTCTAAAAGAAGCAGCCGACGGTGTGGAATTCATCCTTGAAGACTGGATGAAGACCCTTTACGGAGCCGCGCTTTCCCTGTCACAGTCTTATGATGTTATAGAATGCTTGGAAGAGCATGATTCGGCCAGGCTGCAAAAAATACTGCAGGGCATGGTTCCCGGTTTTGAGATTGAACGTGTTGCGGTAACGGATGCAAAGGGTAAGATTGTTCCCGGTGGAGCTGTTGGTATGGGCGAAAGCTTTGACCTTACGCAAAGTTCAACGCTAAAGCCAGCCCTTGCAGGTAATGTCGTAAAGTCCTACGGTTGGGCTGCTAACGATGACTTTGTAATGGTTTGTGCGGCTCCTATACGCAATGACGGAAAGATTATAGGTGCGGTTATGGTTGCCTACGACTTGGTTGGCGGTTCTTTGCTTCCGGCTGTTAACAAGATATTCAATATGGACTGTACTATTTTCCGCGAAAATGTCCGCGTAAACACTACGCTTACGGATATGAACGGAAAGAAGCTGACTGGTACCAAGCAGGAAGACAAGCACGTTCTTGACAACGTATTCAACAAGGGTGTCCGCTTTAACGGTGAGCTTATAATTGGTGGTAAGGACTACTTCTGTGTCTATATTCCGCTTAAGAATCATGAAGGCAAGGTTATCGGTATGTTCTTTGTTGCAAAGAGCCTTGCTGTTATTGGACAGGTAAAGAATGCAACCCTTAAGGTTGTTATTCCTATTTCCCTGCTTGTATTCCTTATAGCAATATTCTTTGGTGGCCGCTTTGTAAGATGGCTTATGTGGCGTCTTAACAACATTACCAAGGTTCTTGTTGAACTTGAATCCGAAGATGCAAACCTTAGCCGCCGCGTAAAGCTCCTTGTGCGTGACGAAATTGGAGACCTTATCATCCACTTTGACGCCTTCTGTGACAAGCTGCAGAAAATCGTTAAGGAAATTAAGGAAACCAATGTTGAGCTTAACACCACGGGTATTGACCTTTCAAATTCAACCCATGACACTGCAAGCGCAATTACCCAGATTATTGCCAACATAGAAAGCGTTCACAAGCAGATTTCTTCCCAGAACATGACTGTAGGACAGACAGTTGATGCTGTTAGGGGTGTTTCTTCTACAATTTCACAGGTAAGCAACCTTATCGAAAGCCAGGCAACAGGTGTTACACAGGCTTCTGCCGCTGTAGAAGAGATGATTAGCAACATTTCTTCTGTAAACCAGTCTGTAGATAAGATGGCAGACCAGTTTACAACGCTTAATGCGGACGCACAGACCGGTTTTGCAAAGCAGCAGGACGTTAACGAGCGTATTCGCCAGATAGAAACCCAGTCAGAAATGCTTCAGGAAGCTAACCTTGCAATCTCAAGCATTGCTGAGCAGACAAACCTTCTTGCTATGAACGCCGCTATTGAAGCTGCACACGCTGGTGAGGCTGGTAAGGGCTTCTCTGTTGTTGCAGACGAAATCCGTAAGCTTTCCGAAACTTCCTCTTCACAGTCAAAGACAATCGGTGAACAGCTTAACAATATTAAGGATTCTATTGTTTCCGTTGCATCTGCTTCTAATGACGCAAGCGAAGCCTTTACTTCTGTTACCAACAAGATTAAGCAGACAGATGAGCTTGTTATGCAGATTAAGGCTGCTATGGAAGAGCAGAATTCTGGTAGCCGCCAGATTAGCGAGGCCCTTAAGAACATGAACGACAGTACCGCTCAGGTTCACACGGCTTCACAGGAAATGGCAGAAAAGAGTTCACGCATTGTTCACGAGATGAATTCTTTGCGCGATGCTACCGACGGAATGATGCAGAGTATGGACGAGATGGCATCTGGTGCCCGCAAGATTAACGAGACTGGTATGCAGCTCAACGACATTTCCCAGAACGTACAGAATTCAATCAGCAAGATTGGTAGCCAGATTGACCTCTTTAAGGTTTAATTTGCACCAAGCTGGTTTTTAGCAATAATTGTCTTAACAAAGGACCGCCCCTTCGACAAGCTCAGGGAGCGGTCTTTTTGTAAACAACTATTGTCATGGAATAAGATGCATGTTAACCAAAAATTTGGGGGTTCTTAGGCATATCGCGAAACGTTGAGCGATATGGCCCCTAAGCCGTGCCGGGAAAGGGAGGGGTCTAAGGGGAACTTGCAACGAAGTTTCAAGCAGGGAAAACCCTCGCTTCGGAGTAGGCAACTTT
>DJYC01000057.1 GCA_002448445.1 Treponema sp. UBA6988 | reverse complement strand
CCCAGTCAAGGTCTGCAAGGCGGAGTCCGTCGCGGTTTGCCTTTTCGCCGTAAGCAATGCCGATACCCCTTCCTGTTGTTCCGATTGGGCGGGGGCGGGCAGCGTCGCGCTCTTTGTCCATTGTGCGGTACTTTGGAAGAATGAGGTGTGCGCGGTCAGAGATGAACACGCGGCCTTCCCAGTTGATTCCGTTGTCCTTGAGCATCTGGAGCTCGTTGAACAAAGCTTCCGGGTCGATTACCATGCCGGCTCCGAGGTAGACGTTCTTGTTTGCATAGAGGATTCCGCTTGGAACCTGGTGCAGGGCATACTGCTTTCCGTCTACAACGATTGTGTGTCCTGCGTTTGGTCCGCCTGAATAGCGCACTACGTATTCTGCTTTTTCTGCAAGGTAGTCTACGATTTTGCCTTTGCCTTCATCGCCCCACTGGGCTCCAATTATTACAACCTTCATTTATGTTTCCTCCAAAAAGATTATTCTGCGTGGATTGACGGAGCTTTTACCGTTACGTCGTGTGCGCCGCTTTCCTGTACTGTTACCGCAGAAACAAGTGTGAGCTTTGCCTTCTGCTGAAGTTCCGGGATTGAAAGTGCGCCACAGTTGCACATTGTGTGCACAACCTTGCTGATTGTAAGTGCCACGCCGTCGTGCAGGTGTCCTGCATAAGGAACGTAGCTGTCTACGCCTTCCTCAAAGGCCATGGTCTTTTTGCCGCCAAGGTCATAACGCTGCCAGTTGCGTGCGCGGTTTGAGCCTTCGCCCCAGTATTCCTTTACGTAGTTGCCGTTTACGACAAGCTTGTTGGTCGGGGATTCGTCAAAGCGGGCAAAGTAGCGGCCAAGCATTACAAAGTCAGCGCCCATTGCAAGTGCGAGCGTGATGTGGTAGTCGTGGACAATTCCGCCGTCAGAGCAGATTGGAACGTAAATACCTGTCTTTGCGTAGTATTCATCGCGGGCCTTTGCAACTTCAATCGTGGCTGTTGCCTGTCCGCGGCCAATTCCCTTCTGTTCGCGCGTGATGCAGATTGAACCGCCGCCAATTCCAATCTTTACAAAGTCGGCTCCGTTTTCTGCAAGGAACATAAAGCCTTCGCGGTCAACAACGTTTCCTGCACCAACCTTTACGTTTGCACCGAACTTTTCGTGAATGTCGTGGAGGGCCCTTGCCTGCCATTCAGAGTAGCCTTCGCTTGAGTCAAGGCAGAGTACGTCTACGCCAGCCTCCAAAAGCTTTGGTACGCGGTCCATGTAGTCCCTTGTGTTGATTCCGGCACCAACAATGTAGCGGTGCTTTGAGTCGTGGAGTTCAAGCGGATGGACTGCTGCGCTGTCAAAGTCCTTGCGGAATACAAGCGATACAAGGTTTCCGTTTTTGTCTATGACAGGGAGCTGGTTTACCTTGTGCTTCCAGATTAAGTCGTTTGCGTCCTTTAGGCTTATGCCGTCTTCTCCGGTAACAAGGTCCTTGAATGGAGTCATGTATTTGCTTACCGGGGATGATGCGTCTACGTGGTCTATGCGGAAGTCGCGCTCAGTGATGATGCCTTCAAGCTTTCCGTGGGCGCTACCGTCTGCCGTTACGGCAATTGTTGAGTGTCCTGTCTTTTTGATAAGGGCAATAACGTCTGCCAAAGTCTGGTCTGGGCGGATGTTTGAGTCCGAAGTTACAAATCCTGCCTTGTAGGCTTTTACGCGGGCAACCATTGCGGCCTGGTCTTCGATTGACTGGGAGCCGTAGATAAAGCTGATTCCGCCTTCCTGTGCAAGTGCAATGGCCATTTTGTCGTCTGAAACCGACTGCATTACGGCGCTTACCATTGGAATGTTCATGTAAAGGTCTGACTCTTCGCCCGCCTTCTTGTTGAATCTGGTTACCGGTGTTCTTAAGGACACGTGTTCCGGTATGCAGTCTGCTGAAGTGTAGCCGGGGATTAAAAGGTATTCGCCGAATGTGTGCGAAGGTTCATCATAAAAAAACGCCATTTGCAACTCCTCTTTTGGTTTGATTGTAGAGGGATTATAGCAGAAAGTTGGTTTTTAGTAAATAATGTGATTTTGGCTTGTTTGGACGGTATTTTTTAGGACGAAGTCTTGTCTGCTCTACCATTTTGCTCCCTGGCTAATTCGACCGGTTATGCCTTTGCGCCACCGCCATTCCGCCCTTCGCTAACGCTCATTGCCGGTGGTGGACAGGCTTGGAAACTTCTCGCAAAACCGCCATTTTATTTTACGACTCTCCAGAACCTTTGCTTAGCGGCTGACCACCGGCAACTGTCGGGGCTCCACGGCGGCGTAGGTTGCTTTTTTATATGGAAAATTCCAGAAAAATTTACTATAATAACACCATGACACAGACTGAACATCAGAAAGCAGCAAAAGAATTCGCGGAATTTTGGAAAGACAAGGGCGACGAAAAGCAGGAATCGCAGAGATTTTGGATTGATTTGTTACAGAATGTGCTTGGAGTCTCAAATCCGGCAAAATACATTGAATTTGAAAAGCGGGTGCAGCTTTCGCATACAAGCTACATCGACGCATACATTGCCGACACAAAAGTTTTAATCGAACAGAAAGGAAGAAAAATTGACATTCACAAGGCTTATGAACAGAGTGATGGAGCTGTTTTAACGCCTTTTGAGCAGGCAAAGCGTTATGCCGATGAGCTTCCAAATTCCATTCGGCCCCGCTGGATTGTCGTTTGCAACTTTGGTGAATTCCTTGTTTACGATTTGGAAAATCCGCAAGGTGAGCCGGAACAGATTTTCTTGAAAGATTTGCCCAAAGAGTTCTACCGCTTGCAGTTCCTTGTTGACCAGAAAAACGAGAACATACGCCGAGAAGAAGAGCTGAGCTTAAAAGCCGGTGAGCTTGTCGGCAAATTGTATGACGCGCTCATTAAAGAATACATCGACCCAGATGAGAAAAGCCTACGTTCATTGAATATTCTTTGTGTCAGAATTGTTTTCTGCCTTTATGCTGAAGATGCAGGGCTTTTTGACAGCAAAACTGCTTTTGAAGATTACATAAAATCATTTGCGATTGAAAATTTGCGCGACGGAATTATCAAGCTGTTCAAAGCTTTAGATACAAAAGAACGCGACAAATACGATCTTAAATTGAATCCTTTCCCTTATGTGAACGGCGGTCTCTTCCGCGATGAACAAATTGAAATCCCGAACTTTACACAGGAAATTGTTGATGTAATCGTGAACCATTGTGCGCCATTTAACTGGAGCGACATAAGCCCTACGATTTTTGGCGCGGTCTTTGAAAGCACGTTGAACCCGGAAACACGGCGTAAGGGCGGAATGCACTACACGAGCATCCAGAACATTCATAAAGTAATTGACCCGCTTTTCATGGACGACCTGAACGCTGAATTTGACTCAATCTGCGCAACCAAAATTGCAAAGCAAAAGACCGAAAAGCTGCACGATTTTCAGGCAAAGCTCGGCTCGCTCAAATTTCTAGACCCTGCTTGCGGTTCTGGCAACTTCCTTACCGAGACTTATATTTCGCTCCGCCGTCTTGAAAACAAGGTTATTTCAATTTTGAACAAAGGCGAAACAGTTCTCGGATTTGACGAGTTCATAAAGGTTCATATAAATCAGTTTTACGGAATCGAAATCAATGACTTTGCGGTTACAGTTGCAAAGACTGCACTCTGGATTGCAGAAAGCCAGATGGCCACCGAAACAGAAGCGATAATCAGCCAGACAATTGACTTTTTACCATTAAAGACAGGCGCAAATATTGTTGAAGGCAACGCACTGCGCATGGATTGGGCTACGCTTACAGAAGAAAAACAGTCGGGATACCTTTTTGTTGACAAACTTAACCTATATGAGGAAGCAGATTTTGATGGCGAAAGCGAAGTCCGCTCACTTGAAATAAAGCCGAATTCGCTTTACGGAAAGCACATGGAAGAACTGAATGCCCGGGTGCGAAAAGTGGAAAAGAAAAAGCCATCAAAAGAAAAAGCTGCGCCAATTGTGTATGATTACATCATCGGAAATCCACCTTTCTCTGGCGCAAGAATAATGCGGAAAGAAAGCGACCAAAAGAAAGACATTGCTGATACATTTGCTGGTGTAAAAGGCGCTGGCAACCTTGATTATGTTTGCTGCTGGTACAAAATAGCTTCCGAATACATGAAGGGCAAAAATACAAAAACAGCTCTCGTATCAACAAATTCAATTTGCCAGGGAGAGCATGTTTCTATTCTATGGAAATTAATTTTCGTGATGGGAATCAAAATTGATTTTGCTTACCGTACGTTTAAATGGTACTCAGAAAGCGATGAGATGGCTCATGTTCATTGTGTCATTGTCGGATTTTCTGAATCTCAAAGCAAAGAGATGCTGAAACAAGTTCAGCATGACAAATTTATTTTTGATGAAAACGGCAACAAGCAAACCGTTCGGAATATAAATGGCTATCTGCTTGATTTGCCGAATGTTTTTATTGAAAGCCGGAAAAAGCCAATCTGCAATGTAACAGAAATGGTGTTCGGTAGTATGGCAAATGACGGTAGAAATTTGCTTATTGAAGCTGACGAATATGATGAATTCGTGAAAAATGACCCAACATCTCAGAAATATATTCGCCAATTTTTGGGTTCAGAAGAATTCATTAACTGCAAAAAGAGATATTGCCTTTGGCTTGTGAATGCAAGTCCTGCCGAATTACGCAAAATGCCATTGGTTGCACAAAGAGTTGGTGCTGTCAAAAAACTTCGGGAATCAAGTACGCGAGAAGCAACTCGAAAACTTGCTGATGTTCCTCATCTTTTTGGTGAAATTCGTCAGCCAAAAGAAGGCCACTATCTGCTTATTCCCCGTGTATCATCTGAAAAACGCTATTATATTCCAATTGGATTTATTAATTCGGATGTGATTGCAAGTGATGCAACTTTGCTTATTCCAAATGCATCTTTATATGATTTTGGAATTATGACAAGTAACGTACATAACGCTTGGATGCGTGTTGTAAGTGGAAAATTGGAAAGTCGTTATCGATATTCTGCTTCTCTTGTATATAATAATTTCATTTGGTGCAATCCCTCAGACGAACAGAAAGCCAAAATCGAACAGACCGCGCAAGCCATTTTAGACGCGCGTGCCCAATATCCCGATTCATCGCTTGCCGATTTGTACGATGAAACTTTCATGCCACCAGAACTCCGCAAAGCTCATCGCGAAAACGATAAAGCTGTCATGCAGGCTTACGGCTTCAAATCGGGCATAAACGAATCAGAAATTGTTGCCGAGCTTTTCAGACTGTATGAGAAACTAACAAAATAACAGGGGGTGAACAATGATTATCTTTTACGGAATTGATGATGCAGAGGAAAGAAAAAGACGCGAAACTGCTTTTAGGCAAAAATACAGTATAAAACAAGAATTAGGAGCTAATGCCACGATTCTTGCGGTTGGGATTAAGTTTTGGGAAAAATATGGCAATATTCCTCCACATGCTGACCATTACTCGCATTGGAAAAACAAAGACGGGCACCTTGTGATTCGCTTAGAACCTTATAAGCTTGGTGAAAAATCAAGGAAAGAACTTGAAGCATGGTGCGAAAAATATGAATTTGAATGTATATATGAAAATGAACTTCTTCCTTTTCACAATGCCGAAGGTATTGAAGTAATCATTCTTGTGTCTAAAATAAAGTATCGCAACGAGCGAGAATGCAGAAAACGTGGCTGGATAGAATAAATCCTATCACATATTTTTAATGTTAGCCATATCAGCGTTGCAACCAAGCATGAGTGAATCAGAGATTGTCGCAGAATTATTCAAGCTCTACGAAAAGCTAAGGAAACGCTGATTAATCCAGAACAATGTCATTATCGGGCTCGCTGGAAACTTCGTTGCGAAAGACCCGATAATCTATTTATTTGCATTATGATAAAGAAAGGGAACGCTTGCAATTTAGCGACCGTCTCCGTGGAGTTATTACTAATAGCCCACCGAAGTAGTCAGCTTTGGGAGGGCTTTTTTGCCCTAAAAAGAACCGGCTTTAGGAACAGACACCTCCACTGTTCCTAGGTCTTCTTTAGTCTGCGCGTCCGTAAAATGAAAAAGAAAGCGCTCCTTTCCCACGTAGGTAACTTCATAGTTTACGTCTATTCCCGAATCTACAGCCCTTCCGTCCCCAAGCTTTGCACCCGCAAAAATATCGCCAAGCCCTTCGCTTTTGATGCCCTTGCCCTCGGGGTAGAGTCTGAATGCACTGGGGTATGTTTCGCCCCTGGGTGAATGGTTTGAAAAAAGCACTATGCTTCCGTCTTGCATTGCAATGTGAGTGTTGTCACCGTTTATTTCGTCGTAAAAAGTACCCTTTGTCCAAGTCTTGCCCTTGTCGCGGCTAAAGTAGCTGTCGTAGTATGCGTGTCCTGCCCCTGCATCTGAATAGACAAGGCAGTAGGCAAGCCCATCCGGGGTAATGTTGGAAAGTCCTTTTTTGAATTGCCCCTCAAAGTCAACGCTTCCGGTTGGGTTCAAGACTGCTTCCGCTTCTTTTTCTTGGACCACGCCCGGCTTTCCGTTTTCCAGATTTGATTCCTTTGCCTGCTTCTTGCAACCAAAAAGAAGGCTTGCCGGTAAAGTTGCCGCAATCATTACGGCTGTAAAAAATGCCCTTCTTGTTCTTTTGCACATAGCCTTTTTCATGTATATCTTCCTCCAAAGATGCGGACGCGTACAAATAAAAAAGGTTCTGCCGGACACACCAACAGAACCTTGAACCAGTGCCGGGCACCAGACTTGAACTGGCACAGCTATTACTAGCCGAGGGATTTTAAGTCCCTTGTGTCTACCAATTCCACCAGCCCGGCTGGATTAGCTTACTATAGCGGATTTTGCCAACTTTTGCAACAGGCTTTAATTGTTTTTATAAGGAATGTCCGCTAAGCCGTGCAATTTATAAAAACTTACGCCGCCATGTAGCCCCGGGAAACAAAATCCCCTCCGTGGTATTTTGTTCCCGTAAGTTTTCTACGAAAACTTACCGTATCTCTACAGCAAAAAAATGACGCGCCCTCCCTGGCGCTGCTTTTAGCAAGGCAATGGAACCGAATAGGCGAAGGGCGAAACGGCGGTGGCGCATAGGCATGTTCTGTCGGATTAGCCAAGGAACAAATTGGTAGAGCGGTCAACGTTACCGTCCAAAAAAGTAGTGTACAAATTCAATTCATAATTTATAATTTCAGTACCCTTGCTAAAAAGCCCCCTTTCCGCTAAAGTATCCGCAGAGGAAAAAACATGCTGTATTATCTAATCGGTGCCTTGCCCTACATCCTTCAGCTGCTGCTAATCGTTCACATTATCAAAAACCACAAGCCCTTTCTCTGGCTCTGGCTAATCGTTTTCCTTCCATATATTGGCGGAATCGTATACATCATCATGGAAATAATCCCGGACCTTATCTCAAGCGACGCTGTGGGAAAAATGGGGCGAAACCTTGCAGATGCCGTTAACCCCGGCCGTAAGCTTTCCGAGCTGGAATCCCTCGTAAAAAGGCAGGACACAATTGCAAACCGCACAAAACTTGCCGACTGCTACGTAAGCCTTGAACGCTTTGAAGAGGCAATCGCACTTTATGACTCATGCCTGACCGGACCCTATTCGGACGACGCTGACCTTCTTGTAAAAAAGATAAACGCCCTTTTCCTTTGGGGAAAGACGGACACGGCAAAAGCCCTCATGGACGAATTCAAAAAGAAGCATAAGTTGGAAAATGCCTCTCTTGTTCTCCTTGACCTGCAGCTTTCAGGCGACTGGGAAAAGCTCATGGACATATTTACCAACACCAGCAACTTCCGCGTGGGCTACGTCTGCGCAGAACATTTTGCAAAAAGTGGCGACACTTCTTCCACCCAAAAAGTCATTGATATAATGGAAGAAAATTTGCGCCTCTACAAATACCTAAAGCGCACGGAAAACTTTGCCTGGTATAAAAAGACCAAAAAACTTCTTGGCTAAAATGCGCTTTAATTGTTGTAAATTAAGCTTCTTCTTTTTTTGGACGGAATTTTTTCTGGACGGTAGCCTTAATTGCTCTACCATTTTGCGCCTTGGCTAATTCGACCGGATGTTTCTTTTCGTCACCGCCGTTCCGCCCTTCGCTAGCGCTCATACCGCCCTTCGGCCGGTACTGTCGGGGCTCCATGGCGGCGTAGGCTGGTGGGGTGTCTGCCTGCTTACAAAATAGAATCTAAAAAATCTGCAAGCTTTTTCTGCTGCTCTTTTGTAAGTGACTTTCTTTACAAATGCCTTACTTGCCCAAGTGGGCCAAAATCGGTATAGTTGGAGTAAGCAATTTTTCTACTATAATAAGTCAGAGGTAAATTATATGTCCGATGAAGTCAGAGTACGTTACGCGCCGTCTCCTACGGGAATGCAGCATATCGGCGGAGTACGCACCGCACTGTTCAACTATCTTTTTGCCCGCTCAAAAAACGGCAAGTTCATTTTGCGCCTGGAAGACACAGACCGCACGCGCTATGACGAAAAATACGTCCAGAACCTTTACGACACAATGGCATGGCTTGGCATTGACTGGGACGAGGGCGGAGAAAAAGGCGGGGAATACGGCCCCTATGTTCAGAGCGAACGCTTTGAGCTTTACAAAAAATACGCACAGGAACTCGTGGAAAAGGGAGAAGCCTACTACTGCTTCTGCGACAGCGAGCGTCTTGAGCGCATAAGAAAGATTCAGACAGAAAACAAGCTGCCACCGGGATACGACCGCAACTGCCGCCACCTTACCGCGGAAGAAATCAAGGCAAACCTTGACGCAAAAAAGCCCTACGTAATCCGCCTTAAGGTTCCGCTGGAAGGAAAGACCATTTTCCACGACCATTTGCTTGGCGACATTGAATGGAAGAACGAGGACATTTCCCCGGACCCAGTCCTCTTAAAGAGCGACGGCTTCCCAACCTACCACTTGGCAAACATTGTGGACGATCACCTTATGCACATAAGCCACGTAATGCGCGCCCAGGAATGGATTCCTTCCACTCCGCTTCACGTGCAGATGTACCGCTCATTCGGCTGGAAACACCCGGAATTCTGCCACCTTCCTATGGTAAACGGTTCCGACGGTAAAAAGCTTAGCAAAAGGCACGGCTCTACATCCCTTAACGAATTCCGTGCCCGCGGCTACCTGCCAATGGCAATCGTAAACTACGTGGCACTTTTGGGCTGCTCTTATGAAGACGGCAGGGACATGTACACACTGGAAGAACTTGCCAAGAACTTTAAGCTTGAACACTTGAACAAGGCACCTGCCGTTTTTGACTACAAAAAGCTTGAATGGTACAACGGCCAGTACATACGCCTTCTTTCCGACGAAGACCTTTACAAGTGGACACTTCCTTTCATTACAGGAACTGGGGATGCAGCCCTTGAGATAAACCCGGACAATCCCCAGCCAAAGCCAAAGGTAGGCCCTGAATATTCTGGCGTTGCATTGGGAGAAGACGGAGAACCTGTTTGCGTAGACAAGAGCATGGGCATGTCCAGTGCAGACGTAAAGGCAGCCCTTCTAAAGCTTATGCCGCTCATCAAGGAAAGACTCCACTTCCTTACCGATGCTGCGGAAATGGTTCACTTCCTCTTTACAGAACCGGCAGTTCCTCCAAAGACAGACATCATTCCCAAAAAGCTTGATGAGGAAAAAACAAAGGCTGTTCTTGAAAAGGCAAAGGATTTTGTAAAGCAGCTTCCGTCCCTTGACCACGAGGCAAGCGAAGCCCTTGCAAAGCAGTGTGCAGAGGAACTTGGCATTAAGCTTGGCGACTTTATGATGCCAATCCGCATGGCCGTAACAGGTAGCCGCGTAAGCCCGCCGCTCATGGGTTCAATCTTGATTCTTGGTGTGGAAAAATCCATTGCAAGAATAGAAAAAACTTTGGCGGCCTTCTAAAATCCGCTTAACAAGAAAGAGCTTGTCCTGAAATTGCAGTTGATTTCTGGGCAAGCTTTTTTTGTAAACAACCATTTTTTATGGACTTATTTTATGGACTTAAGCTATATTTTTTCTTCCGCACTTGCATGTGAAAAATCCTTCCCCAAATTTGGTTTTAAAAAGCAAAGCGATGGATTCATCTGCAAGAAAAACCTAAGGCCACCCTGCGAAGATTTTTATGTGCTCCTAAAAATAAATTCATCTTTGGAAAGTCTTACGGCGGAAGTTTTTGATTCTGAAACAGACGAAAAATATGCCCTTTTTGACATGCCCCGCGCAAACGGAGCCTTTCTTGCAAAAATCCGTGAACAGGTTCTTGAACTTGTAAAAGAATTCCGTAAGAGCTGCTTTAAAACTTCATCGCCAAAAGAAAAGTACCTGGAATTTTTAAAGGAAAAGTTCAATGCAGAGCCAGACTTTCCCTGGCAAGACAGCCCCGACTATTCAGTCTACCGCTGCCCCGGCGGAAAATGGTTTGCCTTAATAATGAAGATAAAATTCCGCCAGCTGTCACTTTCTTCTGCCGCAGAGGAAGAAGTCTGGGTTGTAAACTTAAAAGCCGACCCGGAAAAAATAAAAGGCCTGGTCAACAAAAAATCCGTCTTTCCAGCCTGGCACATGAACAAAAAGCACTGGATTACAGTCTTGCTGACGGCCGCAACGGATTTTGAAAGCTTGTGCAATCTTACCCGGCAAAGCTACGAACTTGTGGCAGGCAAAAAATTTTTATGATTTTTTAGGACGAACTTTTTCCTGCTCTACCAAATGCTTCATTGCTAACTCGGCCAACATGCCTCTGCGCCACGGGCTTTGCGGGGTTCCGGCTTTCGCCTCCATTGCTGGGGTTCGACCGGGCAAAGCCCAGTCTCACCCAACAGCAACCGCCTGCGGCGGCCCCTCCAATCCCGCGTAAATTACAACGAAGTTCCCCGCGTAGGTTGCAACGGAGTTCCCCGCATTGTTTTTAGGATTCAAGCTAAACTTCCTTGAATAAATCTCACATACTCTTTAATATGTAGACATGAAAATTGCAGTTACTTACGAAAAAGAAAGCGGAAATGTTTTCCAGCATTTTGGTAAAACTCAGTATTTTAAGCTCTACGAAATAGAGAATGGCCAGGTTTTAAATTCCCAGGTAATCGATAACGGCGGAAACGGACACCATGCCTTGCCTCCATACCTCAAAAGCCTTGGAGTGGAAACCCTCATTCTGGGTAACCGTGGTCAGGGTGCAATCGATGCCATTGCCGCTTCTGGTCTAAAAGAGATTCCGGGAATTACCGGTTCTGCAGACGAAGCAGCCGCTCTTTTTGCAAAGGGCCAGCTTAAGGGCAACTTTGAAGCCAAGTGCCAGCACCACGGCAACTAGGATTTGTCCCAGATGGAAGAACCCTTTTACAAAGACGGCTTAAAATTTAGCTGCAAGCAATGCTCCTACTGCTGCTGCGGTTTTGCGGGAGTTGTGCGCCTTTCAAAAGAAGACCTTGACCGTCTTGTTGAATGGTCTGGCCTTACCGAAGAACAGTTTTTGCAGGTCTACTGCCGCCGCGTGGAAGATTATGACGGTTCAACTTTCCTAAGCCTTCGCGACCTAAGCAACAACAGCTGCATCCTCTGGGAAAAGGGAGGATGCTCTGCATACCAGGCACGCCCACTTCAGTGCAGGACATACCCCTTCTGGAAAAGCGTCCTAAAAAGCGAGGACACTTGGAAAGAAGAAGCCAAGACTTGTCCCGGAATAAACACGGGTCTTTTGCATTCAAGGGAAGAAATAGAAGCCCAACTTAGCAAAATGAACTAGCCTTTTGCAAAGCCAAACACGGCCGGGATTTTGGATAAAAATTGCCTCCGTGCAATTTTTATCCATGAGTTTTCCGTTGGAAAACTCACAGATTTCTATGCAACGAAATGACGCGCCCTCCCTGGCGCTACTTGTTCTACAAAGCCCCTTAAACTGTTGCCATTCATTCATAAAAATTGTAAAATCAAGGAACTTTATAGCATAGGAGCTTTAATATGAAAAAGATTGTACTTTCTGTGATGGCTGTGGCGGCTTTGACTGCCCTTACGTCATGCAGCAAGAAAGAAAAGAAGGCCGGAGACGGAGCATCTGCTTCTGGAAAAACATGGATTGTAGCTACGGACACAGCATTCCGTCCTTTTGAATACACTAACGAGAACAATGAATTTGTTGGAATTGACGTAGACATTCTTGCAGCCGTTGCAAAGGATCAGGGCTTTAGCTACGACTTGCAGAGCCTTGGCTGGGACGGTGGCGTTGCAGCTGTTCAGGTTGGACAGGCAGACGCACTTATTGCAGGTGCCACAATCAAGCAGGAGCGCATTGACTCTGGCTGGATTTTTAGCGACGGCTACTATAACGCAACCCAGACATTCGTTGTTGCGGCAAATTCTTCCATCAGCAAGTTTGACGACCTTAAGGGAAAAAAGGTTGCCGTAAAGAACGGAACAGCAGGTATGGACTTTGCAAACAAGCTCAAGAGCAAGTACGGCTATGATGTTGTTGTTTTTGAAGACTCCCCTACAATGTACCAGGACGTAATCCTTGGAAACTCTGATGCCTGCGTAGAAGACACACCTATTATGGCTGCAAACATCAAGGACGCAAAGCTTGGCCTTAAGATTCCGGCCGGAATGGAAAGCGAAGGTGCACCTTATGGCTTTGCAATCATGGACAAAAAGAACCAGGAACTTTTGGACATGTTCAACGCAGGTCTTAAGAACATCCGCGCAGACGGAACTTACCAGAAGATTCTTGACAAATACCTGAAGTAGTTTTTGAAAAGCCTTGTAGGTTAACCAAAATGTAAATTGGCTTTTACAACATAAAGGCTGCGTAAGGGAAATTTGACACGCAAAACATTCTGCAACGAGAGAATCGAGTGAAGCCGTTTTGCGGGGCAAATTTCCCTGAGAGCAGCCATTTTTGCAAAGCGTCAATTTTTCTTACCGGAGTATTGCAGACAATGATTTCTATTTTTAAAACATATTTTTTAATGCTGGCATCCTCGCTGGCCAACACTCTGCTTCTTGCCTTGCTTGCACTTGTCTTTGCCATGATTATAGGCCTTATCTTTGCCCTCTGCAATGTAAGCCGCAACAAGGCCCTTAACGCTGTTGGCACTATTTATGTAGACGCGATACGAGGCGTTCCTCTTATTGTACTGGCATTTTTTATTTACTTTGGCGTTCCCCAGGGAATGAAGAGGATAATACCAAACTTCCGCCTCCCTGCACTCCAGGCTGGAACCATAGCCCTTGCAATGAACTGCGGAGCCTACATGGCAGAAATTTTCCGCGCGGGAATAGAAAGCATAGACAAGGGGCAGATGGAAGCGGCCAGGTCTCTTGGCCTTTCTTATGGAACAAGCATGAGAAGGGTAATCCTTCCGCAGGCATTCAAAGTGATGATTCCTTCCATAATAAATCAGTTCATAATCACTCTAAAGGACACTTCGATTCTTTCTGTAATCGGGTATCCTGAGCTTACAAATACAGGACGAACAATAGCGGGAAACACATTCCGCAGTTTGGAAACCTGGGCAATCGTTGGCTTGCTTTACATGATTGTTATTGTATCTTTGAGTCGGGCAGCAAAAGTCCTGGAAAGGAGAATCAAGATTGGCGACAAATAATTCAGAGGTAAAGATTCACGTTGAGAATCTAAAAAAGAATTTTGAAAAGCTTGAGGTTCTCAAGGACATAAGCATAGACATTCACCAGGGTGAAGTAATCGTCGTAATTGGCCCAAGCGGAAGCGGCAAGTCCACCTTCCTCCGCTGCCTTAACAAACTGGAGACTGCTACATCAGGAACAATAATTGTTAACGGCACGGACATCAATTCCAAGAAGGTGAACATAAACAAGGTGCGCGAAAACATAGGCATGGTCTTCCAGCACTTTAACCTTTTTCCCAACATGACGGTCTTGCAGAACATAATGCTTGCCCCGGTGGAGCTAAAGAAGATGAGCAAGGCAGAAGCAGAAGAAGCAGGCATGGCTTTGCTAAAGAGGGTAGGGCTTGACTCCAAGGCCCAGAGCTACCCCCAGCAGCTTTCCGGCGGACAGAAGCAGCGCGTTGCAATAGCACGTTCACTAGCAATGAATCCTTCCATAATGCTTTTTGATGAACCCACCAGCGCCCTTGACCCGGAGATGGTAGGCGAAGTTCTTTCTGTAATGAAGGAACTTGCAAAAGGCGGAATGACCATGGTCGTTGTTACCCACGAAATTGGATTTGCCCGTGAGGTTGCAGACAGGGTTGTCTTTATGGACGGCGGTTACATTATAGAAGAGGGCACCCCTGACGAGGTTTTAAAGAACCCCAAGCAGGAGCGCACAATCAGTTTTTTGAACAAGGTTTTGTGAACAAATTTTTTTAAGGTGGCCGTATGAAAAAATTGATAACGATAAGCCGCGAATTTGGTGCCGGCGGTGGAGAAATAGGAATCCGTGTTGCAGAAAAGTTGGGCTTTGAATATTTTGACAAGGAGCTGATTATTCAGGCGGCAAAGAAAGCGAATGTTGGCATGGACGAAGTGCTCAACATGGACGAGGTTGTGCCCATGAACTTTGGCTTTACCCAGAGCCTCTTTGACATGTACAATGCCCCACTTAACGAAAGGCTCTTTACCGCCCAGAGGGACGTTATCCGGAAGATTGGCGAGCACGGAAAATGCGTAATCGTTGGCCGCAACGCAAACAGCATCCTCTCCGAATACGACGATTCCCTGCACGTCTTTATCCACGCAGACCTTTACTGGAGGGCAATGCGCCTAAAGCAGGAAAAAATGCCGGACAAGAGCGAGCAGCAGATAATTGCAAACATCCGCACCGTAGACAAGAGGCGTCGCAAGTACTGCTCCTACTACACCAACACCGAGTTTGGAGACAGCCGCTACTACGACCTCTGCCTGGATTCATCTTCCCTTGGCATTGACCAGTGCGTAAAAATCATCTGCGACATTGCAAAAGGGCAGTAAATCTTTCTTTGGGCGTTCCCCCGCTCACGCGGGGTCGGGCTTTCCGGGGTTCCGCTATCGCTCCATTCGCGGTCAAGCCGCGAACGGCTACGCCGCCCCTCCAATCCCTAACGCGATTCAATAACATCTATATCTCATCTCCCCCCCCTGTCCAATTAAAATCCATAGCCTTTTTAAAAAGTACGATCCTTGCTATAATGGTTCTTAAGGGATTACGCAAGATCCTCTCCCAAACTTCCGCCGGAAAAAAATACATTGTGGCTGTTTTGTGAGCTGGCAGTGTAGATTTTCTTGATGGTTAGCAGTTCAACCAAAGTGTGCTTTTTTTTTACTGATAGCCGTATTTTTGGGCTTATTAAGTAAAAACTATGTAAATACGCAAAAATATCGACTGATATCTATTCTTTTAATTGATATTTTTGCGTATATCTGCAATAATATCAATTATGATTACCATAAATCGTGATTTATATTTGAATAAACTTGTTGCTGCCCGCCATAACGGTATGATAAAAGTGATTACAGGACTTAGAAGGTGTGGAAAATCCTTTCTTTTGTTCAATCTTTTTGTAGATTTTCTAAAACAAGAGGGAATTGATGGCAAGCACATCATTCAAATAAATTTGGAAGACAGGCGAAACAAAAACTTGCGAAATCCAGATGAACTTTTGGCCTATATTGACACCCGCATCGGCGATGAAAAAATGTACTATGTGCTTTTGGACGAAGTTCAGACGGTTAGTGATTTTGAAGATGTTTTGAACAGCTATTTGAATATTAAGAATGTCGATGTCTATGTGACAGGCAGCAATGCAAAATTTCTTTCAAAAGACGTAATCACAGAATTCAGGGGTCGCGGTTATGAAATTCATATTCAGCCATTATCTTTTAAGGAATTTTATTCAATAAATCAGAACAAACAAAAAGATGATGTTCTTCTTGAATATATGACTTATGGTGCACTTCCAAAAGTTGCATTAGAAAGTGATGAAAGCCTAAAGAAGGAATATTTAAAGTCGCTTTTTTTGAGTACCTACATTGTGGATATAAAAGACAGGTATGCAATCCAAAAAGACGATGACCTTGAAGAGCTGATAAATGTTCTTTCTTCATCAATCGGCTGTCTTACAAACCCCAGAAAACTTTCTGCCACTTTTAAATCTGTCAAAAAAAGCAGTATAACGCAGGATACCATAAAAGCCTATCTTGACTATATGCAGGACGCTTTTTTGATAGAAAAATCCGTGCGCTATGACATCAAAGGCAGACGATACATTGATACTCCTGCAAAATATTATTTTTCTGACCTTGGATTAAGGAATGCACGGCTGGATTTCAGACAGACAGAACAAACCCATCTTATGGAAAATCTGATTTACAACGAGCTTCGGCTTCGCGGATATTCTGTTGACGTGGGGCAGGTAACTCTTAACACAAAAAATGCAGAGGGCAAAAGCGAGCGCAAGAATCTGGAAGTGGATTTTGTCTGCAACAAAGGATACGATAGAGTTTATGTGCAGTCTGCATTTGCACTTGATTCCGACGAAAAAAGAGATCAGGAGCTGCGTTCTTTGATGCACATAAAAGACAGTTTTCAAAAAGTTGTGATTACAGGCGGAATGCAGCCAACATACCGAGATGAGAACGGTATTCTTATTTTGAACCTGTTTGATTTTTTGCTGGATAAAGTGGGCTTTTAGAAAAGGCTGCCTTTGTACCTTGGGCACAAGTAGACTATGTATTGGCAATTTTGATGGGGTTAACGTAAATCTGAATGTTAGCAGTTTGGGTAATTGTTTTTGCAGTTCCAGGCGCGGCAGGGATTGGAGCCCCTTTAGTCCCGGACGGAGGCCGGGATGAGCCGCGCAAGACGGCGAAGGGCGGAAAGCCCCTTGCATATAAAAGTGCCGCAGGAAAATTCTTAGAGGGGGGTATGACACAAGGCTGCTTGGTCTTATAATTTTTTTAGTCCTCGTATGCCCATTCTTTGTTTATGAGCGAAAGCGAGTTGCCTTCAAAGTCTAGGCTTAGCCAGAAATACCAGTATTCACCATAGCCGCCTTCTTCTGCGTAGTAAAAGCTATTTTTGTCTTTGGAAATTTGGATGGGGTCTCCCAATAGGTTAAGGACTTCTTCTTTTGCCATTCCTTCTTTTAGGAGTGGCAGGTTTAAGGGTTTGAAGCTTTCGGAAACTTTTGTGTCTGCCAAGGGGTTCTTGTAATATTTAAAATCATTAAAAACAAAGGTAATCATTAGCAAAAAAGATGCTCCGAAAATTGCAATCATGGGAAAGACGAGTGAAAGGGCGATTCTTATTTTTTTGATTACAAGGATTGCTGCAAGAATGACTGATAGCGGAAAAAGAAATAAGAAAATGGACGCTGCAAATATGAAGAGTGGACCGTCAGAATTTAATTCAGGTCTTATAGCTTCTATAAGCTCTTTGTTTCTTCCAACCCAATAATAAAAATAGGGGATAAGGCTAAGCACGAGAGATGCTAGGGCTACTGCAAGCAAAAAAAGTGTTACGCGCAAAAGTCCGAATCCCAAATACCTTAGGGTTTCTTTTTTTGTTGGCAGCTGCTTTTGGAATTTTATGAAGCGAAAAACGTCTATGCATACAAAAAAAAGTTCCAGGCAAACAATAAAGAGATTAATTAAATCAGAGGGGAAATCATGCATGGTAATAAACTTGCTCCTGTTCTGCTAACTTACGATGTCCCACTCTTTGCCGGAAAGGCCTGTTAGCTCTCTAAAGCGGGGCATTGAGTAGCAGGCGCTTATGAAGTTGTTCCAGTCTTCGCGGTTGCGGTGGGCTTTGCGCTGGATGCAGATTGTTTTTAGCTGCAGGTAGTTTGTGGTTACGGTTGCCCACATTTCAAAGCCCTGGGGAAGGTTGTGGCGGAGGGCCATGTAGCTTTCGTAGCTTTTGCCGCTTGCAATCCATTCTTCGTAGAGCTTTTTTACCTGGTCCTTGCTCTGCTGGGTTACGTATTTTGTGTAGGGGTCAAGGTCGCCAGAGATGAATTTTTCCAGGGAGTGCACGGTTGACTGGCTCATCACAATGTCTGCAAAGTGGTAGCGCTGGAATTCCGGCATTACAACTCCGTGGTGCTTCATGTCGAATGTTACAAGGATTCCTTTTAGGAAGGCGTCGTGGCTCTGGTGGGCTTCCATGTTCTTTCCAAGTGCGAGGGCAACTTTTTCCCTTTTTTCCGTTACCTCTTCGCGGGTGTCTATTTGTCCCACGTTGAATGAATTGTTTATTGCGTTGAGTGCGCGGTTAAGGCCGAATACTTCTATATTTTTTACTTCCAGCATTGTTTTCTCCAATTGTGTTTTGCTGCCATTATAGCGGTTGGGGGGGCTTTTTGCAATTGGGAGCTATTGTTAAGAACGGAAATCGGTTTTGTGTTTCGCTCCCAGGCAAATCCGTCTGAGAAACCCGCGGTGTCGCGGAATAGGAAATTAAACTCACTGCGTTCGTTCCGCTCCAATGCGGGTTTTCAGCCGGCTTTGCCTTCCGCGGAACCCAAAACTGATTTCCGGTTGATTTCCATAAAAAATATTGTAAAAACTGATTTACTTTTTTTGCTTTCGATACAGATCCTAAAATGAGTTCATAGTGACGGTCGCAAGCTTCGCTTGCTCTTCGAGTTTCTGCGAAACTCGCGGGATTTTTTTGCGAACTTGCAATTAATTATAGCAGGCGTTGTTCGCTCGCTGCGCGAGCTACCGAGTTACTTCGTAACTCGCGGATTTATTTACTAACACAAATCAGCCTTGGGGCGTTGCGGGGCTTAGCAAAGGGGGTGCCCCGCAGAGGGGGTAGCGAAAGACCGCTTGCGGGCTGGAGCGAGGGGGAGACTTACCCCTCCTTGCGTAACAGATGCAGGGGGAACTTGCAGTGTAGATTTTAGCGGACTTCCCCTCTTGTAGAAGAATTATGCTTGGCCTGTTAGTTCGAGTGCCTTTTCTTTTACTTTTGCAAAGACTGCTTTTTTGTCGCCTGCGTTTGCGCTAATCGTGCGGACAAAGACGCTTCCTGCGACCACTGCTTCCACGTAGGGGGCAAGTAGCTTTGACTGTGCACCGCTTGAGATTCCGAATCCGCCGTAGACTTTTGAGCCGCCCTGTGCAACTTGCTTAATGAAGTTTATTGTGCCGTCATCGATTTTTGTGTCGCTTCCTGTTATGCCCGTGCGCAGTGCCGCATAGATGTAGGGGAATCCTGCGAGTGCCATTTTCTTTAGCCGGTCACCGCTCATGCTGGGGGCTACAACAGGAATGTTTTCCATGCCGTTTTCCCTGCATGCTTTTGTAAGGCCTTCGTCGTTGTCAAAGGGAAGGTCGGGGATTATCATGCCCTTAACACCAGATGCCGCTGCCTGTTTGCAGAAGTTTTCAACGCCGGGTGTGTAGACTAGGGAGCCGTAGCTCATAAGGTAAATTGTAACCGTTGGGAATAGTTGGTGGATTTTTGCAATAAAGGCAAGTCCGTCTTTTGTTTTGTACTTGCGGGAAAGAACTTCCGTGCATGCCGTCTGGATTGCAGGTCCGTCTGCGCTTGGGTCGGAGAAGGGCAGCTGTATCTCTAGGATTTCTGCACCGCCTTCTACAAGGGCTTTTGCCGCTTCCAAAGAAATTTCGTCTGTGGGGTAGCCAGCAACAAGATGTGCCATAAGTTTTATCTTTTCCATAGTAATCTCCAGTAATTTCCTGTTTGTTTTGCAGCATGTTTTCTTGCGTTCGGTTTTATTTGCTGCATTCAGTTTAATTTGCCACCGTCTGTTTAATTCGCTGCCTGCCGGTTCAATATGCGCCGTCAGTTCAGATTGCCAACGCCGGTTCAATTTGCCGCCGCCAGTTCAGCTTAATTTGCTGCCTGGCGGTTCAATATGCACCGTCAGTTCAGATTTCCAACGCCGGTTCAAATTGCAACGCCAGCTTATTCTGCTGCCATTGATTTTGCCTCGTGAATGTCCTTTGCATTTTCAAGACGTTCAATTTCTGCGTGAAGGAAGTTGATCCATTCTTTTGGGCGGAAGACCGGGCTTGTGATGAACACATCTTTGTCCCCGCGTCCGCTCATGTTGATTACGATTGCCTGGTCCCTTGGAATTTCTTTTGCAAGCTTTATGGCCGCGGCTCCTGCGTGTGCGCTTTCCAGTGCAAAGAGAACACCCTCGTTTTTTGCAAAGAAGCTAACGGCATCCAGAGCTTCCTTGTCCAGTGCGCTTGTAAATTCCACACGGCCGGAAGCTCCCAGGGCTGCAAGCTGTGGTCCTATTCCGCAGTAGTCAAGTCCTGCGCTAATGCTTCTTGTAGGAAGGGACTGTCCGTCTTCGTCCAGAAGGAAACGGCTTTTGTAGCCTTGCATGATTCCTTCGCGGGAAGCGTTGCCCGTCATGCGGCTTGCGTTTTCACCAATGCCGGGGCCAATGCCACCTGCTTCTACTGCGATAAGTCGGGGGCCTCCGTCTTTTACGCTTGTGTTTATGAATGGCTCAAAGAATCCGATTGAATTGCTTCCTCCACCGCAGCATGCAACCATTGCTCCTATTTTTATTCCGCGCTCTGCACACTGTTTTTTTACCTCGCATCCAATAACGCTTTGGAAGGTGCGTACAATGTCCGGGAAGGGGGCGGGTCCCAATGCTGAACCCAAGACGTAATGGGTTGAATCCGGGTTTGCTGCCCAGTCACGCATGGCTTCGTTTACTGCATCTTTTAGCGTGCGGCTTCCGCTTGTTACCGCGTGAACCTTTGCCCCGTAAAGTTCCATTGCCGCAACGTTTGGCTGCTGGCGGCGTACGTCAACTTCTCCCATGTAGACTGTGCATTCAAGTCCCAGCTTTGCACAGGCGGCGGCGGTTGCAAGTCCGTGCTGGCCTGCTCCTGTTTCCGCAATGATTCTTTTCTTGCCCATGCGCTTTGCAAGCAGGCACTGGCCTATTGCGTTGTTGATTTTATGCGCACCTGTGTTTGCAAGACCTTCCATCTTTATGTAAATCTGCGCTCCACCCAAAAGCTTTGTGGCTGTGGGGGCAAAGTAAAGGGGCGTTTCCCTTCCTATATAATCGCGTCGGATTACCTCAAGCTCTTCAAGGAATGATTTGTCCTGCATGTAGGTCTTAAAGGCCTGCTCAAGTTCGTCTAGCGGGCGGCGCAGAACTTCCGCAACGTATTTTCCACCGAAGCGGTCAAAGAATCCGTTGTCAGAAGATGTGTCTGCCATATATGTATCCTGTTCCATAGGGGACTCCTGTTGTGTTACTTTATATAGTAACAATAGCATTTTTTATAGCTAAGGTCAATAGCATTATAAAAAAAAGGGGAGTAAAGGACAATGTTTTTGGGGGGGGGTGCTGAATGTCGTGGATATGTCATTAATAAGTGTTAATCTAAATTCTCAATTTTAGCATATAATCGTTATGTAAAAGCCTCCTCCTTCTTTTTTCTTACCTCTAGCAGTTGCAAAAGGTAAGTGCAATAAACAAGGAATGCAATGTAGCAAAACAATGTGCAGAAGCACTGGAATGGAGCCGGGGTTCGTGCCGAATCCATTTTGCGCGGTACGACCGAAGGGAGTTAGACACCAATTACCGCGCACGGGGTTGGAAGCAACCCTTTGGATTTTCGGTACGGTTCCCGGCGGGAATGGAAGTGCTTCCGCAGTTAGATTAATGCTTGCTAAGTTTCATTTAGATTTGCACTTACCTTCTGCACTGAATGTCGTGGATATTTACTTTTCAGCGGATTTATGATATATTTTTTCGCATGTTTACAATTTTTTCTGAGATTTACAAATATAGGCAGATGGTCTTCTCCTTGGTCCATAAGGAACTGAGGGGTAGATATAAGGGGTCTGTCTTGGGATTTTTCTGGACATTTCAAGAGAAATTGTCAATAGTTGTGAATTTAATTTTGAATCAGCTTAAGTTTTAGTCGGCTTCCTTCAACTCACCATTTTCAAATTTTATATCTTTGACTATAAGTTCAAACTTTTCAAAGCCCTTCACTAGCTGCCATCTTCTTTCTGCCTGTTGGCAAAGTTTAAAAGCCATAGCTTCAGTTGCCGTTTCAGATCCCTTTCCTTTTGTTGAGTTGTGCCGCAAGAGGACTTTAGCAAATGTGGATTCAATTGTATTGAGATCCTTGTATGATTACAGGGGTCGGCCAGATAATCGTAGAACTGGAATAAATCATCCATGTCATTCTTCAGATTTTCTACCGCCCTTTCATATTTTGTTCCGAAAGTTTCTATGATATTTGTCAATACATTATGTTTCTGATTCTATAAAGTTTACGCAATCAATGCTTCGCCTATCAGCTAGTAGACGAAGTTTTTTTTTATACGGCGCACCTGTTTTCAGCAATGTGTACATCAATTATACAAGTTTTCGTGCTGTTGCGACAATTGTAATTTTCTTGGATTTAATCTGTATATTTGACATCATTCCTGTCCAATTAACCCACCAGATCATCAAACAACCACAAAGAGTTTTTGTCAGGCAGAAGCTTGGGAGGTGATTTTTCGTAGTCCCTTGTGAACCATTTCTCAAGATTTCTGTGCTTGAAAAGTACTACGGAAATTTCTGAACAGAAGCTGGAGAAGGTCCTGATGCCTTGCCTTGTCTCAGCTTTCAAAATCAGAAAGAGCAGGTGGACAATCAGGGCAATCCAGATATGTGTCTTGACGGCGTTCTCGCTCTGCTTGTAGAATCTCTTGACGCGGAGGTTCTGCTTTATCTTCTTGAAGTACAGCTCCACTTCCCACGTTGCTCTTATTCCTTGTGACAAAAGAAATTGAGGACTTCGTGAGTTACAGGAACTGCCTCTTGTTGAAGTAGCCACGATCAAATACCGCGATGTCGTTTTCCGTAAACCGCATCTGTCCCAGGGTTGAGTTTTCGTGCTTGTTTGCGTTGGTGATGAAGAGGTAGTCGTCGCAGTCAAGGTCGTAGTCGAACCTCGTGTTGATTTTTATCCCGCCCTTCGTGCTTCGGAATTTCGGCCGGCTGAAGTCGTTCATGTTCTGGCTGATTGTCGTCGCATCGATGAGCTTCAGATTTTTCATTCGGGAAGCTGCGCAACCATCATGGCGTAGAGCTGTGTCCTGGCCGTAAAATGCCGGTACCGCTTGTTCGCATTTTCCTCGTTGCATATTTTTCCGAAACCAAGTCGGTCCGCAAGTGCTAGCAATTGTGCTGAAATTGTGATAGATTTGTACATAAGTTAAGTCCTTGTT